>CAZUPG010000001.1:0-6467 GCA_964622085.1 uncultured Pirellulales bacterium
GACTTGCTGCCGGGGAGCCGCCGGCAACAAAAGGTTACTGTCCGAGCGTTTTTTCGCTGATGCCTCGGCTTATCGAACGTCTGGGATGCGCCGAAAACGGCAGCATTACAGGGATTCTAACGGTGCTTGTTGAAAATGATGATTTGACCGACCCTGTGGCTGATAGCGCCAGAAGCTTATTGGATGGGCATATAGTTTTGTCGAGAAAATTGGCCGAGAGGGGCCATTTCCCTGCTGTGGACATTTTGGCAAGCATAAGCAGGTTAATGCCTGTGGTGGTGAGCGAAGAGCACAAGCTGGCGGCCCAAAAACTCAGGGAGATATGCGCCACCTACACTGATGCCGAAGATTTAATAAATATTGGCGCGTTTTCGCCGGGCAGCAATCGTCGTATTGACGGAGCAATTGCCTTAATTGACAGAATAAGCAATTTTCTTATTCAGCCTATTCGAGAGAGAACCAACTTTGAAGAAACCGTCAGGCAAATGACCGCAATTACTCAATCGTGGGACGAATTGTTGAATGTTGATGTCGGGACTACGGCAGGGCCTCGGGCTACGACGGGCTCCGCCCCGACGAGTTCGCCATGACGATTTGAAAGGATTGGAAACAGGAGCTAAATGAAGCGGTTTGTATGGCGGTTGCAGCGCGTTCTTGACGTAAAGACTATAGAGGAACGAACAAAGAGAGCAGAACTGCTTGCGCTGACCGAAAAGCTGGCCCAGGCCCGAGAGGCACTGCTAATGCAGAAAAGGATATTGGAAGATATAATTGATGAGTTAGCCGGGGAAAATTATCAGAAGCGGTTAGGCAGGCAAGAGCTTTTTTTTAGATATTCGGCAATAAATGATGATTTGATTAAGAAACTCAAAGAAAGGATAAGCAAGCTGGAATCACAGCAGAGGGAAAAAATTGCTGAGGTCTTAAAAATCAGAAGATTCAAAGAAGGTTTGGAGAGACTACGAGCTGAAGCCAAGATGCAATTTATAAAGGAACAAGAGAAACTTGAGCAGAAAGAGTCAGATGAAAGGGTTGCTATTGGCTTTGCACGTAAGATAATCAAAATCAGGAGATAAACCAGTGAGTAAAAAACTATTAATAATGACAGCGGCAGCCGGATTAGTCAGCTTTGCGGGGACGTTTACCTTTGCATGGCTTACTAAACCAGCCCCCCAGAGCCCAGGCACTGAAGTGGCTCAACCAACACTTACCGGCGAGGAAACTAATCTGGAGTTGTCACAACCGGAAATGGTTACGACCGGTGCCGTTGGCGCAGTCGATAGCCGTGCTCCGGCAGGCTCCGCCCTGACGAGCAAAATGAAAAAAGCTATGACGGAAAAACATATCAAGAGTCTTGTTTATGAGGTGCGGGAAAAGATACACGAGTATAACAGCAAATTGCAGGGCCTTGAGGTATGTGAGCAGAGACTACAGATAGCCCAAAATACGTTAAAAGAGGACATCGAGGAACTCAATAATCTGCGAGTAGAACTGGCTTCAACTGTTGCCAACCTTAAAAGTGAGCGGGATAAGCTGCAAAAGAGCAGAGTTGAAATTGCCAAAACCGAAAGGAACAACCTGATGTCAATAGCAGCCACTTATGACAAGATGGATGCGACTGGTGCCAGCAAAATATTAACCAATATGAGCCAGGCTCAAAATGGCAGTGCCAATGACGCTGTGAAAATTCTGCACTATATGACTGAGAGAACCAAAGCCAAGGTATTGGCTACTATAGCCGAGACTGAGCCTGCAGTTTCGGCACATTTTTGCCAGAAATTAAAACAAATAATCGAGAAAGAGTAGCTCTATGGATATAGCAACAATAATAGGAATACTTCTTGGTTTTTTTGTTATTGTCAGCGCTATTGTTGCTGGTGGTGGCGGGAAGATATTTATTCATATTCCTTCATTAGCAATCACTATAGGTGGGATGCTATGTGCTACACTTATACATTTTTCTCTGCGACAGTTTCTGGGAATATTTTCGGTGATCAAGAAGACAATTGTTACGAAGATACCGCCGCCGTCGGAACTGATTCAAAAAATGGTCAACTACGCCGCTATCAACAGGCGTGACGGAGCATTGGCCCTGGAGCAGGAAATTGGCAATGTAAACAATTTGTTTTTGGCCAAGGGTTTGCAGATGCTTGTGGACGGACAAGAAGTGGAAGCAATCAAGGATATTATGGCGCTGGAGGTCCAAACGCTTCAGGACCGGCATTCAATCGGTAAAAAGATTCTGGAATTTATGGGAGCGGCCGCCCCCGCTTTTGGGATGATAGGCACACTTATTGGTCTGGTCCTGATGCTTAAGAATCTCGATTCGCCTGATAAGATTGGCGCGGGGATGGCGGTAGCTTTGCTTACCACCTTTTATGGTGCACTGGCCGCGAATCTGGTTTTTATTCCATTGGCCGGGAAGCTGGGACTTTATTCCAAAGCAGAGGTAACTGCAATGGAAATGATTATAGAAGGTATCTGTGCTATCGCAAGAGGTGAGAATCCGACTGCTGTTCGGGAAAAAATGCAGGCCTTTATATCCCCGGCGAGGCGTGAAGAAGTAAAGGCCCGTATATAATGAGGCCCGAGAAAAAACAGTTAGAAGACGATGAGCCAGCAGGTGCACCATCATGGATGGTAACTTTCTGCGATTCTATGACCCTGATGCTGACGTTCTTTGTACTGCTTTTTAGCTTTTCCTCCTTTAATATAGATGTTTTTCAGAAAGCGGCTATGAGTTTCGCCAATGCCTTGTATGCAGACATTCCGCCGATTAAAGAGGATAAAAGCGCATTTTTGCCTACGGAGCAAATTGTGCCTATAAAATACATTGGCGAAGGCAGTGAGAAAGCTACCATAGAAGAAGGATGGGAGAGCGGTCTGAAAGAAGAGGCAGAGGCAGCGGATTTCCACAGCCGGAAGATATTTTTAATCCCATCGAAGCAGATTTTTTGGGGTAAAGGAACGGCCATTTCGTTTGAGGGACGGAATGCTCTGGCGAGGATGGCATCATTTTTGAAAGAAGTACCCAACCGAATAGTTATCAGTGAGAACGGGCCGGTGGAGGAAGACAGCGAACAGTTCGGTCTGCCGCGGGCATGGGCGGTGATGGAGTATCTTACAACAAAACAAGGGCTTGACAAGAGCTGGTTCAGCATCTCGGCAGCAAGCACTCTAATTCGAGAGAGGTTTGAAAGCGGCGAGGGTGGACCCCCAGAAGCAAAAGGTGAACGTATGCTTGAGATTATTTTATTGGAACGGAGCATATACAATTGAACGGTAAGCGTCAAGTAATCGAGGAAAAAGGGCCTCCTGCCCCTGGATATCTGGTTACATTTACGGCTCTGGTAACGCTGCTGATGTTGTTCTTTATTACGCTGCTGAGCATTGCGGCTACTCAAGACGAGGGATTCGGCGGGAAAGGCCGATATACCGATAGCCGAGAATCATTTTTCCGCTCAATTAGAACCCTCGGGCTTGGAATGTTTTACAGCAAAAAGCAAGGAACTGATTTCGGCAATGTTAAACCAAAATATTTCATAAGCAAACCTGACAGGCGATTTGAAGGCAGGACTACAGATGCAAAGGGAGAAAATGTTCGTCGCCTTTTTAAGAAAGTTAGTCGGTCTATGACAACTATGCCTTCACAGATAGTCGCAAAAAAAACCAATTTTTCAGTGACTAATATTCGCTTTTCGTCAGGGAGAGCAAGCTTGAATGAACCAGCAAAGAAGTTTTTAACGCAGTTCTCTCTGGATTTACAGGCGAACAACCGTTCAAAGGCGGTCAAGCTTTATGTACTTGGTCTGGCCAATGATGTAAAAGGCGAGAAAAAACAGTGGATACTGTCAGCCAGACGAGCCCAGACAGTTTCGGACTTTCTACGCAGTATCTCACCGACAGAGCTCCAATGGCCTGTTTACTCGTGGGGAGCTGGGCCCGGAGGCTATTGGGTAGCCCAGGACAGCCCGATTTCCAGGCAGTCACAAATCTTAATCGCGGTTTTGAGGGCAAGTGATTAGGTTCGTACACCTGTCAAGTTTTCCGACAATTTGTCCAATTATGCTATCAATTCTGTGCAAAAATCGCTGCTGGCAGTATATTAACCCGAATGTTTCAAAGCCACAGGGGGCACAGAGAATTTTAGCCATCCCCGCTTCCGCAGGGACAAGCTTGCCCCTGCGAAGGCAAGGGACACAAAGAGAATAAAAGTGAGCTAAAGTGCCTAAAGTGAGCTAAAGTAGAAAAAAATAATCCGCCTCGGGCGGATAAATCCACAACTTTAGGCACTTGCTACTCTGCCCCCGCTCTTGCTTCACAAGAAGCTGCGGGGGCTACGAAGCACGAGCAAACTTTAGGCACTCTACACTTTTTAGTGTTTTTGGCACGCTGTTTGCACACCAAATAGTCATAACAGTTATATATTGGTGCATTTTTTAGCGTGGCGGCATATAAGAAAAAGATCGTTGTGTTTTTGATGGCGGTTGCATTGAGCAGCAGTGTGACGGTACTATACCCCACTCAATCGGTTGCGGGTGAGTCGGCAAAACCGTTATTTGATAATTCCAGCTCCCTGTTCACAAATGATCCCAATTTTTCTATTGCACCAGCCAATAGTTTTGGCACCCAAGAGTTGTTTTTCAAAATGATGCTTGCGATTTTGCTCGTTGTTGTTCTGGGCACAGCAGCAGTTTACGTTTCAAAAAAGCTTCTACCAGGAATTACTAACCTGCCTGGCAAAAAGATTCGGGTCGTTGAAACGGTCCACCTCGGGCCACGCAAGACGGTACATCTGCTCAAAATAGGTAATCAACAGCTTCTTATAGGCAGCACAACCGAGAGCATCACAAAGCTGGCCGATGTAACTGACGCCCTGCCTGAAATGAATTTATCGGCGACAGAGCTAAAGTGACTAAAGTGACTAAAGTGACTAAAGTGACACAGAGTGTCATTGCGAGGAGCCCTTCAGCTACGCTCATAGCCTGCCCTGAACGCAGCTGAAGGGGTAAACTCCGTGACGTGGCAATCTCCTTGGTGAGGTTTGAGATTCTTCGCTCGCTGGACGCTCGCTCAGAATGACGGCTTTGCTGTCACTTTAGGTACTTCAAGCTTAAGGATATAAATGGCTATCAATATCAGAATATTTTTTTTAGCATTCCTTATTTTGTTGCCAATTAGTGTATCTTTTGGTCAGACCGATAATACATTTGGGCAAATTGAGTTACCTGCTCTGCCTAACAATATCTCCACAACGGATACTCAGGGCAAAGCAATTCCGAGCATTGGCGATTTGATGACTGTTATAGATAAAGCAACCACCAACGAGACTGGAGGCAAAGATTGGTCGACACCCATCAAACTTGTAATCATCTTTGGTGGCCTAGCGATTTTGCCAAGTCTTTTGGTGATGATGACATCCTTTACGCGAATAGTTATTGTTTTGGCTTTTGTTCGTCGGGCTTTGACCACCCAAACTATCCCCCCTACGATTGCTATTATAGGTTTGGCATTGTTTCTGACGCTATATACGATGACTCCTACATTTTCCAAGGTCAACGCGAATGCCGTCCAGCCTTATCTTGCAGACGAGATTGATTTTCAAACGGCGGGCAGCAGAGCCGGCGATTGTATCAAAGAATTTATGCTCCGGCAAAGCCGGGAAGCTGATTTGGCTCTTTTTGTACAGATGGCCAAGATAGAGCCCCCTGCCAGTGCGATGGATATCGGCCTACATATAGTAATTCCGGCATTTATTATAAGTGAGTTTCGGACGGCGTTTGAGATAGGATGCCTTTTGTTTATTCCTTTTTTGTTGATAGATATGGTTATTGCAAGTGTTTTGCTCAGCGCCGGTATGATGATGCTGCCACCTGTGATGATTTCGCTGCCTTTCAAGCTGATATTATTCATTCTTGTCGACGGCTGGGGATTGCTGGCGAAGAGTCTTAGTCTGGGTTTTAAATGAGCGATTACTTTTTTAGGAACTTGTCAGATGGATAGCAGTTTTGTTCTTTATCTTGGTAGGCACACTCTCGAGACGGCTTTGCTTTTAGCTGCTCCGATTCTGCTGACCTGCATGATAGTGGGCGTAATAGTAACACTTCTTCAGGCAGTTACTTCCATACGCGATATGACCCTAACGATAGTTCCCAAACTTCTGGCTGTGGGCGCGGTCACATTGCTTTTCGGTGGCTGGATGCTTCAGGTGATACTCAGATTTACCAACGAAATTTTTGGCTATATCCAGAATATCGGGTACTAAAGACAAAGGACAGAGGACAGAAGACCCTTCGACAAGCTCAGGGCAGGCAGAGAACAGAAAACAGAAGTCCGACATCTGACATTATGGAGTTAGTGATTGAAAAACTGCTCGGCTTTGTGATGGTGCTGACAAGAATTTCAGCGTTTTTTTTGGTAGCACCCGTTTTTAGCTGGAAAAGCATTCCTGTCAGGGTCAAAGTTGC
>CAZUPG010000001.1:6477-33209 GCA_964622085.1 uncultured Pirellulales bacterium
CTATCCTGGTATCGGTCTTTTTTTCGATGATAACACCATTTGCTATTAATTCCAGGCAGGTCTCTGTATTGGAAGCGATATTGTTGATAAGCAATGAAGCCCTCTACGGTTTAGCTTTGGGATTAATTGTTGTTCTTATATTTACTGCAGTCAAATTCAGTGGGCGGATTATCGAACGGCAGATGGGCCTGGCTATGGCCCAGGTTCTGGACCCATTGACAGGTGAAAGATCTCAGCCGCTTGGTATGCTTATGGAGATGATATTTATAATTTTGCTCTTTAGCGCCAATGGCCACCATTTATTTTTGTTAATTATCTCGCGAAGCTACGAGACATTCCCGGCCGGCAGTATCCCAACGATACCGATTTTAGCCGGTGGAATAATTAAAGCCGGTTCAACACTATTAATGGCCGGCCTAAGATTAGCCGCACCGATACTGGCAGCTTTTCTGTTGCTGATGGTTGTGTTAGCTGTGTTAGCACGCATAGTTCCGGAAATGAATATTCTATTTATCAGTTTGACATTGCGTGTAGGCCTGGGATTGTTAATGGCAGGGATGTTTTTGCCATTTATTGGCGGGTTTGTGGCTGAATTCGCTGATTGGATGGGTAAACTTCTGCCTCTGTGAGAACTAAAAACTTAAAGCGAAAAGTGCAAAATTAAGGAAGTCGTCAGCCAAAGGCTGACTCCACAGTTTTTACTTTTAACTTTTACATTTCCTTGAAGGACGGATTATGGCAGATAAGCCGGCCGCCGAAAAGACAGAACAGCCAACACCGAAGAAATTGTCGAAGGCCAAAGAGAAAGGGCAGTCGCCGCAGAGCCAGGAGCTGATGTCGTTTGTGTCAATTCTGGTTCTGGTAACGATGACAGCTTTGATGGCACCGTCTCTAATGCGATGGTTCACTGTGCTGATAAAGCAGGCAATGGCGTGCGATAATGCTGTTTTTGCCGACAGCAAGGCCTTTATAAATTTCATAAACATGAAAATTGTTGACTTGATACTCGTTGTCTGCCCTATTTTTGCAGCCCTTTCTGTGGGGTCTGTCCTTGCCGGTGTTGCTGTCAGCGGCCTGAATTTCTCACCAAAAGCTGTAAGATTGAAATTCAATTCGATAAATCCGGCGTCAGGATTAGCAAAGCTGGTAAATACCCACTCTATAGTACGCCTTTTAACATCCATATTAAAATTGTTTTTTGTTTCAATCATCGTCTGGCTGTATCTTCAGAGCAAAATCGATACGCTTGCGACCCTTCGATGGGCATGGTCTGTACAGATACTTGCAGTTATCGCAAAGATAATATTAGGATTGATGATACGTGTTTGCATCGCACTGTTGGTTATAGCCCTTGCCGATGTTTTTTACCAAAAATGGCAGTACACCAAGGACCTGAAGATGACAAAGCAGGAAGTAAAAGAAGAGCGCAAGCAGACAGAAGGCTCGCCGGAAGTCAAAAGTCGAATCCGAAGAATTCAGTTCGAGATGGCCGCCAGGCGTATGCTGCAGGAAGTGCCCAAGGCCAATGTGGTTCTTGTCAACCCAACACATGTAGCTGTTGCACTGCGTTACGAGGCCAAGACGATGGAAGCGCCTGTTATGGTGGCTAAAGGAGCAGACCATTTGGCAGAGAAAATCAAAGAAATCGCGCGAGCTTATGGGGTGCCTATCGTAAGAAAGCCGGAATTGGCCAGAACAATATACTCAACGCTGGAGCCCGGCAGTGCTATACCTGATACATTGTACGTGGCTGTAGCAGAGGTGCTGGCTATGATATATCGGCTGCGGTATAGAAAATAAATGACTTCGCTTTTATGCCGTAGTGCCAAGACCCAAGATATTCATTTGTTGCTGTAGCAAGGCTAAGGTTCTCTCAAGACGAGCAAAGCGAGCCACCAGTCTGGCTTCTTTTTTAGTCAGGCGGTATTCTTCGAGCTCAATTTTGTCCTGGATTCCTTTTATTTGGTCGTCCACGTGTTCCTGGTCGATCTGGATAGAGCCGGTTGTTACCTTGAGCATTTTAGCCAAAGCATCTTCAATTGCACCGGTAAAGCCCTGCTTGACCCTGACTGTGGCGTATATGGTGCTGCTCGGCGTCCCTGTGATAGAAGCGGTAAGCTGGAGAGCATTTTCGGGCTGCTCTGGGTCACCATTGTCATCGAAAGTACTGTCTCCGGTAATGACATTGCCATCAATGGTTGCCTCGCGATACTGGGAATCATCCTCGCTTGAGAGTCTTATCCACGCTTTGTAGATGTCGCCATTCGCATCATACTCAACCTTAACCTTATAGCTGCCGGCGGTTGTATAATCGCTGCTGGCACTGTAGAACTCGATGGCATTGCTGTCGCTGCTGCCCGTTTTATCCGCCCCGATTACGGCAAGCACGCCCATATAGTCTTCGGCTATTGCTTCATCAAAGACGTTCGTGTCCAGATTCAATAACCCGTTCCTGTCAATCTCAAGGCCTATCTGGCCGGGCATCAGGAAGGTGTCGATATCCTCTATGAATCCACTGGTCTGGGCGATAAGCGGTGTGCGAAGCCGGTCCCTTATGGTTGAAATAACGTAATCTCCCATTAACACACCGGCAGTCTTTAAGACATCATTATAGCCGGTCTTTTTCCGAATATAGGTAACGGCGAGATTGTAGGCGTCAATCATAGAGGTTAGTTTGTCTTTGACCGATGCAATATCTCTGGTTAGAGTTATCTCCTGCCCGTTCGAATCTGTCGTATCGTGCAGGTGCAATGTTACGCCACTTAAACAATCGTCTATCGTGTTGGAGCTTCTGCTGATGTAACCGTCACTTCCTTTTGTCGTTTCTGAAATACTTGCAGTTAGAGGACTTCCGCCGTTCGTCA
Organism: uncultured Pirellulales bacterium; assembly: GCA_964622085.1. Lineage (GTDB taxonomy): Bacteria > Planctomycetota > Phycisphaerae > Sedimentisphaerales > Anaerobacaceae > CAZBWE01. The sequence goes on from CAZUPG010000001.1 coordinate 9,342, forward strand.
AAAGAGAGCCGTCAATCATAATCAGGTCAACATCGCCTAATGTATTTGCAAAGGTAAAAGTCATTCCATCACTGAGAGGTCCTGACACTGATATGTCATCGGTATTAACAGTTGTCAACGCTTCAAGCGCAGCCTTAATGGTAGCGGCATCATCATTATAGTTAAGGGCGGTAGTTGTTTCGCCGCGGTAAGTGAGGGTGTATGTACCGTTGTCAGGGTAATTGCTAAGTGATACTGTTTGGACTTCGGAAACCGCTGACGTTGAAGGAAAGCCATCTACCTTGATTTTCGAGTCCTGAGCTGATTGTGTTTCGGTGAAATCCGCTGCTGCAAAACCTGTAAGGTCCGCTGTTACGCTGCCACCCTCTGTTGACTGACTAATAGCAGGGATATCCAGATCTGTTGAGCCTGAGCCGGCATCGTAAGTTAGAGTAAGTTTCATCTTGCTTGTGCCGCAGGTACTATCTGCGAGGTGTATTTCACCATTGACTAATGTTGCAACAGCCCGGCCGTCAAACGCATCGTTGATTTCTGAGATGAGGTGAGTCAGCTTGGTATTGCTTGTAACGCTAAACTGACCGCTTATAACGTTGCCGTTGTGGTCTTCACCACCGATGATTATTTTTTCACCACTGACAAGCTCCCCGGTAAATTGGTCAAGCTCGGTAATCCTAGAGCTGAGCGTGGCATTGTCGTTGCTGACGGTAAAAGCTGATTGGGCCTGCAATACCTCGGTATTGCTCGCATTGACGGAGATTTCATAATCAGAGCCGGCATCATTGCCGTTCAACACAAGATGATACATACCGTTATAATAAAGCAGGCCTGCGGTAACGCCGGGATTGTTCGCATCATTATTGATTAAGCCAACCAGGTCTTCCAGCGTTGTTGCATCGGTAGTCGTTATAGCTGTCTCCTGATGGTTATATGAGTAAATAAAGGTGCCGGCTTCTACGTAATCCTCGGTGTATTCCTTACCGTTTGTATGGACCCAGCGTTCGGCATTAGCCAACTGGTTGATTACAACTGTGTGATTTCCTTCAAAAGCGTTATATGATGCTTCAGCGGTCAATATGTCGCTGTCACTTGAAGCGGTTGCAAAAGCACGAAGCTCATCGGCATCGGAAAGGAGTCTAACAGCGCTTCGCAACGCATCGAGTTTGGTCTCGAGAGTGCTCAGAGCGTCTTTTCTCTCGTCCCACACACTTTTGCGTTCTTCGTACATATTGAGCGTACGGCGCTCGATTGCCATCATTTGAGCGATGAGTGTGGTTGTATCAATACCTGTTAAAAGACCTGGAAAACGTAATTCTGACACTTTTATTTCCTTGTTGTCTAAATTTTCACATTCTCACAAAAACCTATAAGCACGGTTAACCTATTATCGTTGAAAAACGCTTTTTGTTTAATCAAAGTATCTCTACGAGCCGGATATCAAAGGTCAGGTCTTTTCCTGCCAGAGGATGGTTGGCCTCCAATGTTACGCTCGATTCGGAGACATCGGCCACCACGACCTTAATTACTCTGCCGTCCGGCTGATGGTCTTGTAACTGCTGGCCCACCTCCGGCTTCAAGTGCTTCGGAAACTGGTCTCGACCTATTATCTGTGTCATTTCTTTACGGTGCGGGCCATACGCATTGTCTGCCGGTATTTTGGCGGTCTTAGATTCACCCACACTCATCCCGACCAAAGCATGTTCGAAGCCCGGGATTACCTGACCCTTACCTATCGTCAACTGCAGAGGGGCACGGTTAACGGATGTATCGAATATCGTGCCATCTTCCAGTTTGCCGGTGTAGTGCACCCCAACAGTATCACCATATTTTGCCTGCAACATCGAGGACATTTCTAATAAATAAGCGTTATCAAATTGAAGGACCTCTCCCCATTTGCTCAATGTTTCTTTCGGCCAGGCAGAAATATGTTTTTCGTATTCGTTATTGTACAATGCCTCTTGCTGCAATACCCTTACCGGGGTTACTATCATAGCGAACCTGGATTTTTCTTTTATTAGATTTAATAAAAAGAGCCCGTCCTTTTCGCTGAGATGTTCCAATACATCACTGCAAATTATCATATCATAGTCACCCAGCGTGGGCAGGATATCTACTGCATTGCCAATATAAATGTTGTCATAAATTTCCCGCTGTAATTGCCCTATATATTTTTCAAAAATTTCTATTCCGTCTATTCTGGTTTCAGGATTGAAATATCTGCCAAGCCGAACATCCGTATATTCTCTTGCAAGGAATCCGAACTTGCCAAACCCAATTCCTATATCAAGAACCGATACAGGATTTTTTTCAATTATCCTGTTACACACAGGGGCTAAAGCAGATGGTCTTGAGCACGGCATACACTTTCACCTTTCGAATCTTATGCTTAACCGCCTTCGGCGGAACCCCCAGGATAAACTTGGTGGCTAAACGGCTTGCAGTATTTTCTCATCATATTTTTGCCTGCCAAGCTCGCACTTTTGCAATAGCTGCCGGACCCGCTGGTTATTCGGGTCTATTTCGAGGCAGTCATTTAGCTCTGAACAGGCCTGCTCGAAAGCCATTTTGGCATAGACAGGCGACAAATTCGATTTTATATGCTCCTGGCCTATTGCAAGATAAGTCAGAGCAATCAAGCATTTAGCATGCAATTGCCTCATATCAGGAGGTATCTTATCCCATGCAACGTCTGGAAACAGCTCATCGCAGCTGAAAGTATCCGTAAACCGCTTGAGAACCTCAAAATGGCTCCTGACTTTATCAGGATTTATAGTCCTCGACAGACTTTCCGGGTGCATTCGCCTCAGATGCAAGGCCTGCCGTAAATGGTGTTCCTTCAGGCCTGCCTTTACGAAACGTCTCATCATATCATAGTCCATACCCACTATTAGTTTTTCATCGTAAAGGCCTATCTTGTCGTAAACGCTCCTTCTTATGCCAAGTCTAAACGGTACTATCGGATGCCCGTGTCGGAACAGGTCTCTAATCAGATGCCTTCGGTCCTGATACTCGGGCTTATCCATTACCTTTATCGGCTCACCGTCAGCATCAATCAGCAAGACATCGCAATATACAAGGTCGGCCTCGGGATGTTTCTCAAATTCCGCCAGGTGCTTGGCAATAAAGCCCTGTGTCATCACATCATCTGCATCGAGAGGCATAATATATTGCCCTTTGGCCCGCCTTACGGCATGGTTTAGGGCATTGGACATGCCGCCGTTTTCCTGGTAGAAATATCCAATTCTTCCATCGTCATAACATGAAATCACCTTACTGGTATTGTCCGTAGAGCCATCGTCGATGATTATAAGTTCAAATTCTGGATAGTCTTGAATCAGGACACTTTTTATTGCCTCGCCGATATACTCAGCGCCATTGTAAACAGGCATTATTATGCTAACCGGCGGGCCGCTCGTGCTGTCCTGATGCAAAGAGAGGACAGAAGACAGAGGATGGTGATGGATGAGGGACGAAGGACGAGAGACGAGAGACGAAGTGGCTTCTGACATCTGATTTCCGACATCTGACCCTTCGACTGCGCTCAGGGCAGGCTTCTGACTTTGTTGGGAGACGGGGTTAACTGCTGAACCCGCAGCAGTAGCACGGCCATCCTGGCCGTGCTTGCACGGGCTGGAAGCCCGTGCTACGAGAGCATCAATTTCTCCGAGCATCTGAAGTACCTGGGCATCTTCGCCAACATTTGCCAAATAATTTAAGAGAAGTGTTTTGGCTTGCCTGTATTTGCCGGATGCTTTCAATATCGCATAGCAATTAGTGATAGTATTCCTGTCCCACGGATTGAATTTGTATGCCTTAGTAAAGTATCTAAAAGCATTTTTTGTATCTCCGGCCTCCATCGCCATCAGCCCGTAATCATTCAGTGCCTTGACGTGGTTGGGAAATTTTTCCAGCAGCTCTTCGATTTGCGCATTAGCTTTTAGCACATTTGCCTGCAACAACAGTACATCCGGATGATTCGGGTATTTCTGCAATAACTGTTCGCATTCAAGGTCAGCCTGTCCGGTATCATTATTTTCGAGCAACTTCTCTATAGTATTAACTTCTCTGGCAATATTGATTCTGTCCCACAGTTTCGAAATATATTCCGGAGCTTTGTCTGTGCTGAAATTTTCTCGTACAAAATCAACCGCTCTGTGGCGGATAGACGGGTCGGCGTCGACCATCTTCAAGCCGGCGATTATTGTCTCTGCCAGTTTTTCAGGCGTATTAGGTAAATATAACAGGCCTGTCCGCCCATCAGCTAAGGTGGCAGCCGTACCTCCGGCATCATGCGCAGCGGGGATACACCCGCATGCCTGTGATTCCAGGATTACCATCGGGAAAGTTTCAAGCTTTGAGGGCAGGACAAGCAGGCTGTGCTTTGAATAGATTTCCGGCATATCTTTATTGTTAACATAGCCATGAAAATATGTACCTTCCGGTTTTGTGCTCTTGAGATTATCTCCATAGGCATCTCCACCGCGCCACATCGAACCATCCCCATAAATGTGCAACTCGGCATCACTTATCTGCCGGCGGACTAATCGGAAAGCGTCCATAAGAATGTGAACACATTTATGAGGATGTAATGCACCCGCATACATTATAGAGTGATTGTCCCTTTCGACATCTTTCGGCGAATACACATCTGTATCAATAGGGTTGGGAATAATCAGGAACTTTTCATTTCCGATGCCGTGATTATGCAGTGAGGCCCTGTGTAACTCCGATAGACAAACCACTATGTCGAAGTCGCTCATATGTGACAACGATACGAGGTCGTCAGCCTGCCAACAGTGCTGCCACAGTATCCAAATCTGTCCCTGAGGCTTAGTCAAACCTTTGAAGTGGCGAATGTGCGTTGCGAAAAACACCACATCATAATTTGCAAGGAACTGCTCTCTTTCGCTAATCTGCGGTAACGGAACAAAGTGCAAAGATTCATACTGCTCCGGATGAGTTACAAGATTGCCGGTTATGTGAGCTTCTATGCCGTGGCTGTCGCGAAGCATTCTTGCGACGTTCAGTACAGCCATTACCGTCCCTGCAGGACTGGTTTCACTGATGTTGCCTATTCTGTCATAATAGAACAGTATCTTTTGTTGACCGACACGTGGCGGCAACATATCCGGTACCCGATCAAAATCAGGTCTGATGCTTAAGAGCTTCTCCAAACTGCTACGTGCTCCAACAAGGTCACCCTCGCTTTTCTGTAACATCATCAGAGCAAAAAGTCCCTGCCAGTCATCTTTTTTCGCTTTCTCCACCGCTGCCTTGTAATCCTCAAATGCCTCACTGACCTGACCCCGACGCCTCCGTATTAGTCCACGCCAGAAGTACGGCAGTCCACGTTCAGGGTATTTTTCAATTGCTTTAAGGATTTCTTCATAAATGCTATCCGGACAGTTCGCAATCACCTGCCAGGCCTGAACCAGGCTTGTAACTGTATATAAATCAGGATGACAGGTAGCTATAAAGGCCCAAGCCAACCTTCGGTTATGCTTGATCGTCTTATGATACATGCTCTGAGGATTTATTCGATAAAGGAAAAGTTTTTCCTCTATCCGTTTAACAACAGGATTGTGCTTTGAACAACCAATCCAGAAATTCCAGTCTTCCGGCTGAACGATAACGCTTAACAGGTTATCATACCCACCAACTTTGCGCCAAAGCTCCTTCCTGTAAAGGGACGCGTAAGGCATGGTGTTCTCAAGCATAACTCTTGACCTTGAGTACTTAGCAGGTACCCATTCACCATTTGAAGTCCCGAATTCCTGCAGGCTAGCAAAGACGATATCCACCTTTTGTTCCTGCTGGATAATATCCACCGCCTTTTGCATAAACGTCGGTTCAAACATATCGTCACTATCCAGCGGTAAAATCCACTCATTCACGGCAGCCAATATTGCCGTATTTCTCGTATCTGCCAATCCAGTATTTTGTGGTTTGTCGATAAGCCGAATCTTATGATTTGGATACTTTTCTATTAACTGCCTTGTAACCTCAACAGTATTGTCGGTGCTGCAGTCATTGACAATAACACATTCCCAATTTTTATACGTTTGATTTATAATAGACTCAACCGCCTCAGGAAGATAACGTGCCTGATTGTAGCACGGGACAATTACTGATATTCCGACTGCATTGTCACCAGCTTTTTTGAAATAGAAGTCTACTTCCTGATGAACCGCATTGCTCACAAAGCTGGTATACTTGCTTATGTCAATAATCATTCCCTGCTGATAAGTTTGCGCCAATCTTTCAGGGCTGTAGTCCTCATTTATGCCTGACCTATTTTGCTCATATACGTTCTGAACCTTATTAGCCGGGTTGCAGAAAGTTACACTCGTACGGCAGCAAAGCAGCATTGGCCGGCTGTTCTCGAACTGCCTGTTTGAAGCCATTTGTGATTCCAGCTCATTCGGATTTGAAAAATCTCGTTCGGACAGAAAATCTAACATTTCCTTCGAGCGATAAACCGAGCTTGAGACCTCCAGCGGATAGCCGAAATCCCGCTCGGCCGCAGTCCAGTCGTATTTCACTATAGAATCTGTGAGTTTTTCGAACGGAGGAAGTTTCTGCAGGGAATTTAACATATAACAATAAGTTGTATTTTCACCCAGCCGAAGCGAAAAACCAATCGCATCGGCCTCTCTATCCAAAGCATCAGTTACATCTCCGATGTAAAAGTCGCGGGTATAGATGTCGTCATCCACCATAAACAGAATGTATTTAAACGCTTCTATGACCTGCAGTGTCTGCTGTCTAAAATCTCGCTCTTCAATAAAGGTAATATCCTCGAAGCATTTTTTTAAATCATCATATTGACCTTTATGTAATGGGGTAGTGGCTTTGTAAAGTATTGTCAGATGGACATTGTTGCTGTCTTTACAATGCAATAGGAACGATTCTATCGTTGCTCTAAGCTGCATTGCCCGGTCCTTACTGAAGATTAGGGCGGCAGAGTCTTTTTGGGTCTGCTCTTTTTTTTGCTTTTGGCTGCTCTGGAACCTTTCGGTGATTAAATCGATGTCATGCTCGATTATCTTTTTGTTCTCAGCGGTCGCTCTTGTGTGAAAGGATGATATTCTCTTTATAAGAGCTGATGATATTCGCTGCTTGGTGGCTTCATCCAATCTGTGCTCGATGTATGGTACTGTTTTGAAATAAAAATATAGAATATCCTTGTGACCAAGTTGATTTGCTTCCAACTTTGCAGATAAATTCCCTGACCATTGTCTGCAGTATGCAAGCATTTGGTCTAAATAGTAAAAATTTTTGCTTTTTAAGATTCTACACCACATATCAATGTCTGCTGCACAGCCGACGGCTGTATCAAAATCCCCAGCTTTGTTAATATCATCTCTTCGAAAGAGTATTGCTGCTGGCCATCCTACCGGCCTCTTTCCCAAAAGATAATTTTTGATAAATTCTTCACCATTCTCTTTTGTGCTTTCATTAAATAGCTTGTATAGATTGTTACTATTTTTTATGTTGCTATCCTCATCAACGATAAAGCAATTACAACAAACAACTCCGACGTCAGGATGTTCATTTAGAATCTTTACCTGTTCAGCGACACAATTATTTTCGAGTATGTCATCATCTCCTATTATTTTGATATACTCTCCCGAGGATAACGACACAGCCTTATTCCAATTCTTTATGAACCCTATGTTCTCTTCATTTCTGACAAACGTAATACGCTCTATGTCAGAGTAGGCCTTCGAGAGTTTTATGGTTTCGTCTGTAGAACAATCATCTAAAACCAGAATTTCTATGTTGGAGTAAGTTTGATTGAGAGCGGAATCTATCGCTATTTTGAGATAATTTACTCTATTGAAGGTCGGGATTAGTATAGATACCTTTGGTATTTGTTTTTTAGGACTAACATTTTTACAACTATGGGCAGCACAGATTATGAAGTCTTTTTTGTCAATATGGTTTTCAATGTTGTGAGTTTGGTAGTTTTGGTATTTAAAAAACTCAGGCGCAAGACCATTTGCGGATAACCATCGCTTAATTTTTTCCTCATCAATATAAAACGTCGAATGAAAACCCATGTTAATTGCTTCCGGGCTTCTCTCTTGCATATAAGGTGTTGAAAAAATAAGTGTCCCACCAGGTTTAAGTGCACGGCTAAAAACTCTAAACAATTTAGGGATGTCATCTTCGGTTAGATGTTCAACTGTCTCAAAAGAAACGATATAATCAAATAGAGATTGATACTTTAAATCCAGTAGATTTGCATGAACAAATTCAATATTCTGGATGTTTTTGTAACGAACTCTTATTTCCTTTATGACTTTTTCGTCAATATCTACGCCAATTACCCGGTTAGACTTTTCTGCCAGCATAACGCTGCCGTAACCTGTCCCGCACGCAAAATCTCCGACTACTTTTCCAGGCGAAATGATAGATTTAGCGTACTCATATCTGCGGCAGTGACTCTTTTGATATATATCCAATTCATCGAATTTGGTATTTCCCTTGTAAAATATATCAACACGCTCGCCATTACCGTCTAAGTTGGTTTTGCCCGGCAGGGTGACAGAATCGCCTGCCAGCCCAGAGACGCCAATAGACTCAGGGTCATTTGCCTTCGCATAAATATCTCCCCATAGCAACTCGTTATCCAGGTGCTCTATGTGATGAAACAGCATCTCTGAAGAAACCCATTCTGAGAACACAAATTCCGGTCTTTCCCCCAAGCATAAATTAAAATGCTTGTATCCGAGAGCCTGTAAATGAAGTAAACACTTCCTGGCATTTTCCAAGAATTCGATTGCGAATTCAAATGCAATATAGGGGACCGGCTGAGAAAGACCTTTTAAGACCGCAAGCTCAAAACCTTCTACATCAATCTTGCAAAATTTCGGACGTCCATAAACTTCTATCATTTCATCCAATGTCGTGACTTCCACTGGAATGACTCTATCCCAAGAATAGTCAGTAAATCTGCCGGTTTTCCATTCATCAGAAAATGTCGAAATAGTATTTGCCTTGCTGCATATCGAAAGTTGCATTTGCCCGGCCTCGCCTGCAAGACCGTTGTCCACGATAGTTACGTTCTGATTATTCTGATACTTTTCGCGCAACACTCTTACACACTCTGGTTGTGGCTCAAAACAAACCACGTGAGCACCCTTCATAAGATATACATCAGTTTTTGAGCCAACATTTGCACCCACGTCAAATACAATATCCCCCTCACCAATCCAATCATTAACGACGAGACTTTCGCTTTCGGGTTGCATACATAGTTGCGTATCCAAGTCACCCTGCTCTCGCACCGTGTTAACTTTACCTGGCTTGACCGCCTCCCTCTTGGCTGACGTTTGAATATTGCCCGGCAGGGGGACAGAATCGCCTGCCAGTGCGGCCCGAAGCTGGTTTTTCCAAGCTTCCCAAGTTGGCCTCTCTTCCTGGGCAACGGTGCTTTCCAACAACAATTCCTCCGCCACTTTTAGTTGCTCTTGTAAGCAAAAGGGTTTAGATTTCACAGCAACAACCGTCACGTTCGATAAATAAGGTTCTTTAGACCATGAACTTGACAGCGTTTGGATCTCCCCAAACCCCAATGCTCTGAGCGTGTGCTCGAACCTCTCAGGGAACCAGTGATCAATATGATAGCCCCAATTAGCTGCCTGGTCTCCAGCCAAGTGGCGAACAACTCCCATTTTAATCTTCCATGAGGTATCAGAAACCAGCATTCTTGCGCTAGCTATCAGGTCGGGTGTCTCGATATGAAGCCTACCCCCAATTTTCAACCACTTGTTCCATTTAATCAGCATAGCAAGTGCTGTAACCCGGCTAAAGTGCTCAAAAACGTGATGAAGCCGTATCTCGTCAACTGACCCAAGAGGGAAATCCAGGCTCTTTATATCAGCGTAAACATCCGCTTTTACCCGCATCAAATTATGTTCGGATTGGGGATAATCAATATTTATATAACCGTCAAAATGCCGCTCTCCACAACCAAGATGAAGCCGAAGCGCTATGCCCTCTTGCCACAATCCGAAATCTTTAAGCTGCTGCAATACATCAATATCGTTATCGATGATCTTGGCACAGTTGCTTTCTATCTGAGCCATCAATAGTTTTCCCCTTGTTAAAACTCGTCTCTTTAATCAAATACTACTGCGGTAAGTCTCTATAGTCCTTCTGCCTTTGCGAACCCGGTTTAGCTTTTCGCTGGTTTCGGTTTTCGCAGCGGTGATGGCCAGACATAGACTATCGTATAATTTCGCTAGACGCTCACGTTGCCCCGCATTAAATGCGGGGTCGGCCAGTTCAAGAATCCCTGTCTGTGCGATTTTTTCCACAAGAAAACCGACCTGCTCGCCCAAAATCTCAACATCGTTAATGTTACCCTGCCGAGCCATCTCTATCTGCTTTTCTAACAGATAACGCAAGTCCCTTAATTCGGATAAAAATTGTGATGTCTGTTTATCTGCCCTCATCTAATCTGAATTCCTGTCTGTTTTTTTTGAGCCAAACTATGCTCAACTTCCTCCAGAAGATTAGCTGCATCTTTATGGCTGGCGTCCAAAGTTAAAACGTCCAGGAGCATTTTTTTGGACTGCTCAAACCTGCCATCCTTCATATATAGTGCTGCCAGAGAGAACATGACGGAGGCGTCACCTGGGTGCATGTCCAGATATACCTCAAGATAGTGGGTGACTTTCTCAAATGAACCCATCTTGCAGGAAGCCTGGAACAGGCCCAAAAGAGCTATCAGGTTGTCGGTGTCCAGCTCCAGGCATTTTAGATATTTCTCAAAGGCCTGCTTGTAATCGGCTCTTTGCTGTGCGACCATAGCCAGACCGGCATAAGCCTTGGCACAATCAGGGTCGAGCCGACAAGCTACCCTAAAAGCCGTATCAGCATCGTCTAAGAGATCCTTTTGCAGGGCAACTACTCCAAGGCCAACGTAAGGACCTGGCTCGTCGGGCCCCAGTGACGCTGCTTTTTCATAGCACTGTTGTGCCTGTGCGTAGCTGCCAACAGAGGTATAACAATCACCGAGCTCTTGCAAAACTTCATAATGCTGGGTCGGCTCATGCTGTTCAGTGATATTATTTTGTGTTATGCCCATAGCAATTTTTCCCTTCAAGTATTTGTTCTGCTTTTTCGAGTAGTTCAATCGCGGGGTTAAAATTCTTTTTTTCACGTTTGACCTTTGCCTCTAACAAAAGCGTCTCTACCGTAGGACGCCGCCGGTTAACTTCGCAGCTGATTTCAAGTGCCCTGGTATGATTACCGGCTTTGAAAAAGGCCTTTGCGGCCAATGTCTCCATCCATATTTCGTTTTGGTAATGGTCGGCGATATATTCAAATATCTGCGATGCTTCCACCCAGCTTCCATCTTTTCCCGCTGACTGGGCCTGCTGAAGTAATTTATCAAACTGAAACGGGATTTCCTCAGGACGCAGGCGCCTTATTACAATACCGGCGGCCTTTAGAGACTCGCGAACTGGCAAATTTGGAAAGCTCGCACGAGCATACTGTAAGTCATCTTTTCTGACCACCGCTGCCCAGAGCTTATCTGTTGAGCCTTCCAGTTCAAATCCCTCGCGGTTAACTGAGGGGTCCCCAGACATTCCTTTTTGCGTTTGTGGGTCCTCTGAACTGTTAATCAGAGCATAAAGTGAATCCTCCACCCAAAATTCCCTTATAGGAAATCCGCTTGGTACTAAAATAATATATTCGCCGTCACATCTGGCCAAGGCTGCGTCTATGCGCTGGGCCTCAGATACCTGTGGGGCAACCGGCACGTAGATTATGTTGGGCATATCTGTGTTTAGCCTGTTGAAATCAGCTTGCGGCAGCGGCAGATAAACCTCGTAGGGATAGAAGGTATGCCGCCAAATAGAACCGAGCGTTTTTCCCGCTTGTTTGTTCAGTCGGTCCGTAGCAAAAATGATAGACATATCCTTAATCTTTGGCCAGGGCTTGGGTGGCCTTGTGGTTCGTATCGCCAGGACATTCCTGGTGTACTCACTCTTATCTTTGCGCCGCTGCACCGAGATCCTGTCGGATTCACCAACAGGGCTGTAGAATTCGCCCGTGATTTCGTGGACGTGGTAAAAATCTGAGAAAAAAGCCAACCGCCGGGTTAAGTCCCAGTCAATTAGAATGTTAAGGTCCTCATTATAAGGCCCGACCTTTTCAAGTAAATCCCTGCTGTGCATCAGGCTTACATGCAGCGAATGATTGAAGTAGAGCATAAGAAAACGGTCGAAGTCTCTGCTGACTTCAACAACTTTGCTCAAAATTTGTCGGCTGCCATCCGGCATAATTTTACAATATGCTTTGTACAAGTCACTGTATGCAACCTGGCAGTCGGTTTCATTTTCGAGGGCATTGACTAATGTTTCAATATGACTGGGATAATACAAATCATCGTCGTCAAGGTAGGCGATATATTTGCCTTCAACTCTGCTTATAGCTTGGTTGAGAGAAAAGGCCTTGCCGCGGCTTGCTTTTCTGTTAATAAATGTAAGCCGCGGGTCGTTAAATGAATTAACTACATCGCTTACGTCCTCACCGCCGTCATTGACTACAATAACCTCCAGATTTCTGTAACTCTGGCGTAAAACACTGTTCAGGGCCTCATATAAATATCGGGGCCGGTTGAAAGTCGGAATAAGGACACTGACAACTGGCTTGGCCTTTATCTGCGTCCCCAAACACATTTCATTGCATTTGGGGTTCTCCTTATAGTTTTCTGTCATTCCAAAACTACCTAACATTCTTTTATTAGCTAAAAATCACACACTCGGGTTCCCATTTTGCGATTTATTGCAAAATTGGGGCTCAGTTTGTTGCGAATCTACTTCAGCTCCAAGTTGAGCGAAAATATCATTCACTTTGTTCAACTGATTTTTCAACGCGTAGTTCTCTTCAATAAATTTGCGATACCTTTGGGGTTCGTATGTATCAGAGAGAATCTGTTCGCAGAATTCTTCGGAGATGTTAAATAAAAACTCTGATGGGAAAATCTGGCTTGCCCCCGGAAAATTATGGATAACCGGCTTCAATCCGCAGGCCATACCTTCCAACAGTCCCATACCCTGACTTTCTATAATGCTCGTGGAAACGATGTAATCTTTATCCGCAAGCCAGGAACTCACATCCTGCTGCCAGCCATCAAAAAACACTACATCGCCGAGGTTAAGAGCATCAACCATATGCCTTACATACTGTTCGAGGGCCTTATCCTGGAAGGAACCAGCAAAGAACAACCGATAGTCGTGGTCGATGTAGCGCAGCTTTTGCATACACTGCAGAATGAAAGCAGGGTTCTTTACCATTCTCAGATTGGCCAAAAAAGCAATATTTTTGCAGCGTCTGCGATTTGTATACGTAAATTTTTGAAGATTTACGCCATTGGGAATAGTAACTATCGACGTTTGGCCTTCGAGATTGGGAACTGCCTTGATAAGAGCATCTTTAACAAAACTATTGCCGACGATTATAAGGGCGTCGATATTGGCCCAGTCGATTTCGAGCGGCCAGTGAAGATAGGCCTCGTATCGGTGCAGTCTAATAATGCTTTTGCAAACTTTAGGCATCTTCGAGGCGGTCACGGCAAGATTGGTGCACCACTCGAACCAGGAGATATCGCTCCACTCCATCATTTCATACAGTTGTTCTTCTGTTTGGCCTTTGAAAAGGCGCGTTTCAAAACGCTGCTTTGTGAACTCGGCAATTTCGTTGAGAAAGGTCATACCGTCGCCGCCGCAGAAGAAGGCGATCTTGGGTCTTTTGCTTCGGATTACTTCAATCATTGGTTTAAGAATCCCCTGCTCGGGCCAGATTGTTAGTGAGTGAAGCAGCATTTCGATAGCGTCGCCCTTTCTATTCTGCTGCAGCAACACGTTGGCCGTTCTATTAAGTACGTCCACATTCAATATGCCCAACAACTGCATATCGTCAAAAAGCTGCATTGCTTCTTTTGCTTTGCCGACAGCAAGATAGCTTTCAGCCAAATTCCAAACTATCTCAGCGCTATTGGCCTGTAGGCTCTTTGCTTTGACAAAATGATTGATGGCTTCGTCCGAGCGGCCCAGGCAATAGAGAATTGCCCCTACATCGTTCAGTACCTGTGCATCGTCGGGCGCCGTGCGAAGATGTTTTTGAATACAATCGAGAGCTTCCTGATATTTGCCGGCTTCAGCTAATTCCAAACCTCTCTGGTAATAATTGGGGTCTCCAAACACACTATTTTGCGTTTGGTGCACCTTCGAATCTGTCCCCTGTACCATCTGCATTACTCCTTGATAACTTCGTTCTCAAACTATTTTGTGTTTGGGGTCCCACTTTACACTATTCAAGAAAATCCAGCAGCGATATAGACATAAGTTTTCCAGCTACTGATAACGACATTTGGTACAGAACCTCACGACGAGAGAGGTCTATGGCAATCTGGGCAATGTCGGCTTCCTGCAAACGGGTGATTTCATCTTCCGCATTGAACTTTATATTCTCAAAGCTGTCTTTGAGATTGTCAAGGAACCCGATTTTTGACCCTATAGAAACAGATTTCTGTACCAAAAGATTGTGCACCTCTTCCAAAGAACCTATTGAATTTTTTATCGCCTCCATCAATTTAGTGCCAGAGAGCTCCCTTTCATTTTTCAATATATCTCGAACACTAATAAGTGTGTCGAATATGTCATAAGTCCCTGGCATGCGCACCATATCGACTCCGGTACCGGTTATTCCGGTGGTATCAACATACAAAACCTCACCAGTGTCGGCGTGGGTCACCATTGTATTCGCATCACCCGGCGGCACAGTTACCTCCGTATAGCTCGTCGGGTCATCGTCAATTGACAACCTGTATGGAGTACCTGGTCCACCCGGCTGGGTTATCTCAAGCCAGACATCTCCTCGGACGCTCGATGTGCCGGTGCCGGCTTTAGCTCCGGTATCACCAAGGAAAGTCGGGGCGCTGCGGCTGTTCGAACGAAAGATGTCATCGCCTGCGTAAAAAACGCTGGATTGCACCCCGGGAGCCACCTCTATATTTCGACTCTCACTACTGCCCTGGTAAGTTACACTGGTAATTTCTCCATTAGTGCGCTCTACAAGATATGGTGCCGAGGATGTATTGCTTCCTCCAAAAAAGTATTGGCCCATACGTTTGGTACTAGCCAACGATACTATCTGCTCTAAGGCATCGTCGATTGCTTCTGCGAGCCCGTCTCGCCCCTCTTCCCCATAGGTGCCACCGACAATTTGCGTTAGATGTGCTCTCTTCTCAGCAAAAACCGACATCATATCATCAATAACGGTGGAGGAAAGCTCCAGTGTGCTAATGGCCTCTGATATATTATTCGTATAATTTCCCAGAGACTTTTGCTGAGAGTTGAGCCCTAAAACCTGGTGTGCAGCAGAAGGGTCATCAGAAGCTCGGTTTATCCGCGAACCGGTCGATGCCTGTTCCTGCAAACGAGTCATTGCCTCGCTATGCAGATACAAAGCAAAGCTGATATTATTATAAATACTACTAAGATTTCCACTCATTTATACCTCTGCGTATCACGGCCAGGCCTGTCCCGAGCGAAGCCGAGGGGATGGCCGTGTTACCTTTTCATATTATTTCCATAATAGCGGATACTGACGACTGAACTGTATTCATATATTTGGCCATTGCCTGAAACATCTGTTCGAAAATCAATAGCTTGGCAGCTTCATCGTTGATGTTGACGCCACTCATCTCGCTTTGCTGATTGGCGAGGTTTTGAACCATAACCTCGATGCTGTCCTGGCGCATTTGTTTAATGGAGCTCTGTTGGCCAATGTTTGTAACCAGCCGGCGATAAAACTCTCCAGGTGTCATAGAGCTCAAGCTACTTATGGCCTGGTCTCTCAGACCTGCCAGCCGAAGGGCATTGGTGTTGTCGGTCATATCCGCACCCAGGGCCGTCGCTATCCGACCAGGCATAGTAGATATATCCGAACAAACCGCAATATCGGCAGCACTACTGCCGGAAAAAAATGTGTTGATTCCGACCGCCGCCAGCAGTCCCGAAGTGTCAGTGTTGGCAAACGCCTCGATTTCAAAGGTATCATTTACCTTTAAGTCACCCGTGCCAAGAGATATCTTGATTCCATCACCTATATCAATCTTATCACCTGCCGAATAACCGGAACCGACGTTGACAGTGGTAACAACCTCACCGTCACCATTTTTAACTTCTATCCGCAGGGTGTTGTTGCCTACCGAACCGGTATCCTGCACCATGAACGTAAAAGTCTGTTTCTCCGTACCTGTGTAAATACCGGATACGGATACAGTTGGTGGCGATGCTGCGGTAAGATTACTTATGTCGGGCTCGGAGAGAACACAGGGAAGGAAGTCAAATTTATAGTTTGTGTCGGCTTGTATGCAAAGTTTAGAGGCAGATACCGAAACAGTCAGGCCGGTAACATTGTTGTTAATATAATCTGCAAAGTCAGACAGTGTAGGGTCTGCCGGAAGGTCATTAGCAATATCAACTTCATATCGCTCTATCGTAGTCGTTCCTGGAACTGTTGTGTCTGTAACTCTGATAACTACCGACTCGCTAGTTATGGGTGGGTTGAAATCGGCCAAATTTTCGCTGGCCATCGGCCATCCGACCAGCTCGGTAAACGAGCCCTCTGAACCTACCCCCTGAACATGGTATTGATTTACCTGTCGTATTATTGCGCATGCCAGAGCATCCAGCTCATCTCGAATATCAGATAAAGCAGCATTTTTTAACGACAATAATCCCCCGAGTCGTCCGCCTTGCACGTCTGTGCTGTAGTTGTACGCGCCGGCGACGGAAATACCCAGACCACCATTTTCATCCGAACCCACCTCCAGTTCAGCAACAAAAGTGCCCGCTACCACAGGTATTCCAGCTAAATTGACATCAATTATGCCATGCTCTCTACTCTGAGTCTGGATGCCAGCTAACTCGGATAGCTCTGCTATGCACTGGTCTCTTTGGTCACGCAAATTGTTGGCCCGTTGCCCCCCTGCTTCCATCCTTTCTATGTTGCCATTGAGTTCAGCAATCTGGGTTATAAGAGTGTTGATAGATTCAATGACATTTTCAGCTTCCAATTTAATCTGGGCTTGGAGGGTGGTTAGAAATTCTCCCAAAGTTCTGAACTGACCGGCCATAGCCTCAGCGGCGCTCACGGCTTGATCTTGCCAAATAATCTCCGAGGGATGTGTGCTAAGGTCTTGCAATGCGTTGAAAAATTTGTCTATTGCCGCATTCAAACCACTGTCCTCTGTGGTAAACTCTCCGAACGCGCTCTCGACGGTGTGCAAAGTGACAAATTCCTGAGAAACCTGCTCTAATAACGACTGCTGCCGGAGAATCTCCTGCTCCAAAAGACTGTCGATTACTCTGCTGACGCCGGTGACATTAACACCTCCTCCCAACAGAATGTTGCCGACCTGCGTCGAGTATGCAGGAGTCAACTCTATTCTCTGGCGATGATACCCTTCAGTAGCCGCATTGGCGATATTATTGCCGATTATATCAAGGGCCTTTTGGGCTGCCCCAAGACCGCTGATACCTATGGAGTAATTCGACATTTATTAACTCCGTTTGAGCAGCAGTTTTCGGGGTTCTCATTTTGCAATTCATTGCAAAATGTGGTCCCTCAAAACTGCAAGTTTACAAAAGCCGTGTCAGTTTGACGTTTGGTAGAACCGTTGGAGTTGTATGTAACCGTTCCTGTCCTGCCAAAGTCAAAGACGCTCTTCAAAAGCACATTGTTGAATCTGGCACAATCTGATAAAAGCAACATCGTACCTAAATGTGCTTTCTTAAGCTCATCAGTCAAGGACCTTAATTTTGCTTTTCTCTCGGCTACTTGAGCTTTTTTTACTCCCGACAATTCATATTCGATTCTGGACAGAGTCATTTGCCGGAGATTACAGTCCAAAGCGGCCGCCAATTCCTTTCGTATCGACTGCCGTTTTAATTCATTTGCCGAATAGCTGTCTGATTCACCTTGAATGCTCTCGAGCAGTTTGCCCAAAGAGGCATCATCGCGCTTGACCACAAAAGCACGCAGTTTATCCAATCGTGACAAGCTCTGCTGTATATGCCTAGCATCCTCATCGAGACAAAGGAGCAGCTCGTCGATTTTATCTTCTATTCCAACCACCGTTACTTCCATATATTATTCTTATCCAGCGACCTTACCGTTTTATTTGTGGCACGGCCATCCTCTCGACTTCGCTCGGGACGGGCTTGGCCGTGTTTCCACGGGCTGGAAGCCCGTGCTGCATCGGTTAAAAATTTGTGTATATCCTTCCACATCCCAAAGCCGCCGTTGTCCGCAATATCCCGGGCCAGATGTAACCAGAATATCCCCTGGACCTGCCTGGAAACTGCATCTTTATCAGAGTCCCAGCTCCCGATAGTATTCTTCATTTCGTCCAGCAGCTTATTGATAAAAACCGACTCAAAATCTTTGGCTATCTTTTTTTTCCTCTCTTCTGATATGCCGTCGATTTCAGTTAAATTCTCCAAAGGAGCCGGCGGCAGGGTCGGTTGGGTTAATATCGGTTCGATGCTATCCACAAAAATTTCTCCTACATTATTTCCAGCCTGGCCTGGAGGGCCCCGGCTTTTTTCAAGGCATTAAATATCGCTATCAGGTCCCGCGGTGTCGCCCCTATGGCATTGAGGGCTTTAGCCAGCTCTGAAACAGTAATGACTTTCGACACAGGGACCAGATACCCGTCTTTTTCCTCAATTGCTATCTCCGTTTCCGGAACTTTTTCTGTTGTTGCACCTTCAGAAAATGACGCTGTCGGCTGGGAAACTCTTGCAGTTTCTCTGATTTTCACGACCAGACTGCCCTGCGAAATCGCCACTGTAGATATGCCGACATTCTCTCCAACTACGATGGTACCGGTGCGTTCGTTAATAACCACCACCGCAGGGACATCAACACTTACTTCAAGCTGTGTAATATCAACTATAAAACCTACTATACCTGCCTGGCTGATTTGGCCGGGAACTTTTGTCTTGATAGTGCCGGCATCAACGACTACCGTACTATTTGGGTGATTTTGGTTTATGGCTTTGCTGATTCGCTCGGCGGTTGCAAAATCGTTGTTTCTGAGATTAAGCGTAACAAATCTCTGCCCCGCAACATATTCAACAAACGTGGCGATTTCTGACTTCTCAACGGTAGCTCCGCTGGGTATTCGGCCAACCGTTTGATGGTTCTTTGTAATGGAGGCTTGTTTGCCTGATGCTGCCCAGCCGCCAATCGAAACTCCTCCCTGGGCGACAGCATAAACCTGACCATCAAGGCCTTTCAGTGAAGCCGGCAAAAGCATTCCGCCCTGAAGGCTTTTGGCATCTGCTATGGAAGAAACATCAACATCGATTGCGCTACCCTCACGAGCAAAAGGGCCTAACTGTGCCGTTATCATAACAATGGCAATATTGCCGCCGGTCAAATCGTCGGGAGAGAGTACCAACCCTGAATCTCTCAGGATATTCGCCAACATTTGTTGCGACGGTAAAGTGCTGTCGCCGGTGCCGGCCAGCCCTATAACCAATCCGATGCCGCTAAGCGGATTGCTCCGAACACCCTGAATATCCACGATATCCTTTATTCGCTCACATTGTCCTGTTTCGGCTGTGTTTAACAGGACTAAAAATAAAATTATTAAACGGATTTTCATGCTGCACTCTCAAAAATAATCGCTCATTGCTCCCGATACGTATTTAAACCCCGCGTAAAACGCGGGGCTAAATATTTAGCCGGCGGTTTCACCGCCGGTTTGCGTTCTAAAATGGCCAAATAATATCAAATATCGACCCTAGCCAGCCCGGCCTGTTATAGGATTCTGAAACACCTCCGAGCCGGGTGACAATACGGAAGTTTGCAACCTTTTTACTTTCGATTGAGTTGTCAAAGGCGATGTCACTTGGCCGTACTATACCGCTTACTTCAATGATTTGCATATCACCTGCAATGTTACGTTTACGAGTTCCCAAAACCACAAGATTACCATTCGGCAGGACATCCTCAACAACCACGGTGATGCAATCGACGAAGCTGCGCTCATCTTTGTAATCGGCTTTACCTTTTAATTCGTTACTGGACTCGGCTGACATGCTAAAGCCGGGCACACTCGGCAGAATGTGGTCAATATTCAGTTCCCCGTTAAAGCTGGTTGACCGATTGGTCTCTTTTTTCAGGTCTCTTTTTGCTTTGTTATCTACTGTGCTGGCTTCGGTGATTTTGATAGTCAGAATGTCACCTATCTGGTGTGCCACATCGTCGGCATATAACTGCTTCATATTCCTGTCTCGCCTGGCCCAGATAGAGCCTGCTTGTAAATGGTCGGCCTGGCAAAGTAAAAAAAGCGTTAGAGCCAGCATCGAGACTATTTTATTATTCATTGTCTTTCCTTTTTTAAAAAACAGGTTCCACCGTTCCATCTTCATTGACTTTAGCCAGAATTATTCGCTGCGAGTCCACATTCCGCACTTTTATATACTCACCGACTTTACCTTCCTGGATAGTCTTTCCGGTAGCCGTAACAAAAAGCCCCAGCCTGTCAATTCGAATGACAACATTCTGGTTGCGTTTAAGCAAAACCGGCGGCTCAGGATACTCTACCATACCTGGGCGAATCACAGTATTTGGGCGCAACCGACGCTTCGTGATAAGGCCGTAGGGCGGCCTCCAATTGGCAGTATCCGGATAGCTTGATATGGTACTTTCTATCTTGACATTCTCAGAGCTAATAACTGCACCGGCAGGAATATCGACCAGCGTTACTGCCGTGCGACAATTGTATTTCAAACGGAAAGTTACTTCACGCACGTCTATTTCTTCGCCGTCGGCAAGCACCGCAATCCGAACCTTAGCATGGTTTGTTGCGTTGCTTTTGACTAAACGCGGGGATAACTTGATATTCTTGTGCGTTGTGGGGACAATTAAATCTTTTGGTTTTCGTATCGGGTTCCACTGACAAATCGGAGACTGGGATGGCTTTTTTTTCAAAAATGACCTTGCCAGCTCAACGAATTTGTTACCATTGATAATTTGTTGCTGTTGTTTTACTGTTATTTTTTCTGCGCCGGTTAGTGTCACTTTTGAAGCCGGGATTCCATTGCAGGCCAATCTGCTCAGGACCGTTGGCCTGTCGACGATGATTTCCTGGCCGGGCACTGAAATCCGCCCTAAGGCAATTTTGCCTGCCTTAGCTACAAGAGATTCTTTGCCACTGATTATGCTGACCTGGCCCAGACGGATAATATCGTCGCTAATCGCAACTTTTCTCGGCAGGTAAATCTCCAGAGCAGAATGTTTTTGCAGACTGCTGGTTTTGCGGTTCGACCGTCCTGAGCTCACCGCCGAAGGGCTGTTCGCCGATGCCCGGCAAAATTGAGCTATTGTCACCAGACAAACAACTACGACAAGGCTAACTGCTTTATTGCTCATAATAATCTCTTATCTAACCATTTGATTTGCCGTTCGGAGCATATCGTCCCCTGCCTTTATTGCACGGGAGTTTATCTCGTACGCTCGCTGGGCGGTTATGAGGTTGACCAGCTCGGTTACCATCTGGACATTGGATTTTTCCAGGAATCCCGACTGGATACTTCCGAAACCGTTTTCTCCTGCTGTGCCGGTCGTAGGCGTACCGCTCGCATCGGTCTCTGCTAACAGATTATCCCCTTCGCTCGAAAGACCCGACGGGTTAGGAAACCGAACCAGCTGAATAGTACCTACAACCGATACAGTCCCCATAGCGCCGGTAACGCTGACGCTTCCATCCTTGCCGATATCAATGGAAACACAATCTGTCGGTACGCTGATGGCCGGCTCTATGGAGTATCCGGTGGTGGTGACTAACTGGCCATCGGCATTTATCTGCAGAGAACCGTCACATGTGTATCTTATGTCGCCGTTTGGCAAAGTCACCTGAAGGAAACCGTCACCTCTAATAGCCATATCGAGCTTTCTGCCGGTATTCTGAAACTCACCGGCAGTAAAAACTTTTATTGTAGATGCAGCGCGGACGCCACTTCCTATCTCCAGGCCACTTGGAGAAGTTATACCCGAAGCCACTTCTGCGCCGGATTCCCTCATCTTGACATAAAGCAAATCCTGAAAATCAATCTGGCTTCGCTTGAAACCGGTGGTGTTGATGTTGGCAAGATTATTAGCAATCACGTCCACCATCATTTGTTGGGCAGTCATGCCCGTAGCCGCTGTTGAAAATGCTCTTAGCATAATATCATTCTCCTTATACGCTATAACTTCAGCCCATAGCTACGCCTATAATACTACTGGAAGCATCCTTTTGGGCTGAGAGTAACTTCATATTCGCCTCGTAGAGCCGGGTCACCATTATCATATCCACTAATTCCTCTATCATCTCAACATTGGATGTCTCCTGGTAGCCCTGTTTTACGACTATGTGTTCAGCGGCACCCGGTTTTATATCCTCCGATATCCGAAAGCAGCTTGCACCAACGGGCACAAGCTTATTTTCGTTGTCTTTTAAATCTACAAGTCTGAATTTCCCTATCGGCGTATCGCCGGCGCTGATGCTTCCATCGCTTGAAACATTTATTTGCGAAAGTCCCACATTAGGCGGTATCGTAATCGGCCCAGATTCGCCCGCTACAATCCTTCCCGCCGAATCTACTATTTGGCCGTTTTGGTTCGTGAGGAACATCCCGTTGCGGCTGTAAAGCGGCCCTTCGGATGTCTCTATCACAAAAAAACCTTTACCGTACAAGGCAAAATCCAGCGGTCGGCCTGTCTGGACAATACTGCCCTGGGAAAAATCAAATGCCGAATTCAAATCAATGCTGCCGGGAGAATGTGTTTCCGGCCCTTGCCCTTGCGCCTCAAGAGATTTTGAAAATGTGTTACATCTGCGCTTGTATCCAACTGTGCTTACGTTGGATATATTGTGCGTAATGATATTAAATTCCCGCATTAACGCATCGATGCTTGAACTGACCTGGTTTGTAATCTCTGCCATTTTATACTCTCTGCATAACCGCAGCTTTTTGAATGCGTTTTTTCGCTTTCTTCCCGTCGCCGGTCTTTACTGAAGCTTCGTTGGTAGCGCGGATTAGCTCATTAACGTCTGAGTCGCTCAGTCCCGTCAATTCGACCGCTATTGACAAACCATTACGTATAGCTTTGGTGTGCCTGACCTCACCAATATCTTCTACTATTTTCGATGTTGGTGTTTTACCGGTCTTCAGCAAACTCGAGCCCCGGCTCTTTTCTTCATCCAAACGAAACATTACCAAAGCTCTCTCACCAACTTTTATCTTTATGGGGGCTTCTATACGCAAACCAGGCCCTGCCAGTTCAGTGACAACCGCAGGAACAAATTCGGGCGGCCCCCACGCCGGCTCACAACTTTTTGCAAATGGGAAGTGAGCGATAAAGGCCGGCTTTTTTACCGGAACACGCAGAAAACGCCGGCGGTTAATAAATCGAACATTATCGCTGTGATTCAAAACCAATGTGTCACCATCGTAACTGACCACGGAAGTGTCGAACTCCACAACCGATGCGCCAAAATAGTAACGCACACACCAGGCCTCGCCGAAAGTGATTTTAACCGGCCTATCCAATTTAACTGCCAACTCGGTATCACTGTTTCTTATAATAGTCGATTCAACATCACCTTCATCCCGTGCCTTTCGACGTGTCATACGGATTTTTTTACCTACGGGAATTTGCCTGCTGCTTAACTTCTTCTGCCTGACAGCAGGGCCTATCGAGTAGACAGGCTGTTCCTTAAACCCGAGTTTTTCACACAGCAGAGACAGCTCTGTTTTCAACTGCTCGATTTCTTCCTGCGTCCAG
>CAZUPG010000002.1:0-24977 GCA_964622085.1 uncultured Pirellulales bacterium
CAACGTGAAAGCTGATTCGTGTTCGCAGACTCGGCTTCTCGAACAGCATTGCCAGTACCTTACTTGTAAGGCATAAATCGCATTTGTCTGCCTTGTATTTTTTTTTCAGCATAGTGCTTAAATTAAGTAACTCAATAAGTTGGTCTTTCGTACACTTATCTATTGATAAGAAATCTTTCATAAATCTGTCTCACTTTCCCCCGCCGCAGCTAAACAACCCCCAACATAAAGTTGGGGGCTAACCAAATATTGTGACTAATTTGCCGATAAAACCTCATCGAGAATTTCAATTGCCTTGTCAATATGCTCACGTGTCACAATCATCGGCGGCATAAACCGCAGGACAGTGCCCTGAGTGCAGTTTATACGCAGGCCTTTCTCCAGGCATTTGTCAACTATTTCTTTGCACGAACTATTTAATTGTACGCCTATCATCAAGCCGATGCCACGGATACTATCGATAATATTGTGTTTTTGCTTTAGCTGCTGTAGCTTATCCATAGTGTATTGTCCAAGCCGGTAGGCGTTTTCTAAAAGTTTATCTTCTTCTATCGCTTCAATAACTGCAATACCAGCAGCACACACCAGCGCATTGCCGCCAAAGGTCGATGCGTGTTTGCCGGGGACAAGTGAAGCTGCGACCTCTTCTTTAGCCATCATAGCCCCTATTGCAACACCGCCACCGAGGGCTTTTGCCATTGTCATAATATCCGGCTCAACGTCGAAGTGCTGGTATGCGAACCATTTGCCGGTTCTGCCAGTCCCCGTTTGAACCTCATCTAATATCATTACAGCTCCATTTTTATCGCAGAGTTGCCGTATCGCCTGCAAATATTCCTTTTTAGCTATATTGATTCCACCTTCGCCCTGAATCGGCTCGACCATCACCGCTGCGACCTCATCGCTGAAAGCCGATTCAAGTGCGGCAACATCGTTAAACGGCACATAGATAAAGCCCGGCAGCAATGGCAATAAGCCCTCGTGATGTTTCGGCTGGGCTGTTGCAGTCATCGTAGCGAAAGTACGGCCGTGGAAACCGCCCTCGGCCGTAATAAATTTGTATTTGCCCTCTGGTGTATGCAGACGCGCAAGTTTTAACGCGGCCTCGTTTGCTTCAGCGCCGCTATTGCAGAAAAAGCATTTGCCGCCGAACGCCCGCTCACTTAACAGTTTTGCGAGTTTACCCTGCGGCTCGGAGTAGAAGGTATTATCGATATGCAGAAGCTCACCCGCCTGCTTTCGTATCGTCTCTACAACCTTCGGATGGCAGTGGCCTATTGCGCTGACGGCCCAGCCGGGAAACATATCCAGTATCTCATTGCCGTCGGCGTCGTACAGATAGCAACCCTGGCCTTTAACGATAACCCGCGGCAGCCGACTATAATTGCCAATAACGTATTTATCAAACAATTCAATTGTCTCCTTTGTAGTCATAATGCTCTTGCCTTTTTACCGCAGAGATCGCTGAGAACCCCGCGTGAAACGCGGGGCTAAATATTTTAGCCGGCGGTTTTACCGCTGGTTTGCGTTCTCTGTGGTTAATCCTTGATAATCTCCGTTCCTATTCCTTTATCGGTATAGATTTCTAATAGCAAAGAATGCGGTATTCGGCCGTCGATAATATGTGCCTTTTTAACTCCGCCATCCAGCGCTGTCAGACAGGCCTCAACCTTTGGGAACATTGCGTCTGTTATAACTCCGGAATCAATCATCTTTTTAATCTGCGCCTCGTCCAGACTTGATATTGTGCTTTTAGAGTCGTTGATGTCAGCACGTATACCGTGGGTATCGCTTACAACAACAAGCTTTTCAGCATTAACTTCTGCGGCGACCTTGCCGGCTGCGCTATCGGCGTTAACGTTCAGTTTGCCGCCTGCCTTGTCTCTTGCTATCGATGCAATCACCGGTATAGTCCCGTCAGCACAGAGAGTCTTTAGCAAATCAGAATTTACACTTGTTATACTGCCAACCAGACCGAGGTCAATTTTTCTGCCATTTTCCCCGGCCATTCTCAGGGTTTCCGCAAACAACACACAACTACTGAGCGAATGCATCCCCATCGGCTTGCAGCCCAGTTCGGTAAGCTCAGCGCAAATGGGCGTATTGATTTTGTGCACAAGCGTATGCTCTGCTATGGTCAGGGTCCTCTCATCGGTATATCTGCGACCCTGTATCCAGACCGGCTCAAGTCCTGCCTCGTTCATTGCCTTTGTGATGGCTTTTCCGCCACCATGCACGATAATAGGCAGCATCCCCACGGTGGACATAAAGGCGATATCGGTTAAGAGCTTCTTTTGTAGAGAGGCATCGTCAAGGACACTGCCACCGAGCTTGACGACCACGATTCGGCCGCGGAACCGACGGAAATATTGCATCGCCTCAATCAAGGCACCGGCTTTTGCGATAGCTTCTTCCACCTGTTTAATTTCCCGAAGAAATAACAATAAAACGAATAAATAAATGTATTATCTGTTCTGCGAGCCGTCAAGTCATATTTGTCTTTTCCCATTTGCATTTTAGTCCGTTTTCTGTTAAACTACAAGGGTATGGAAAATGCTGAAATAAAAACTATTGCGCTGTAGCAATATGTAATGCAATGAAAGCGAAAAGAGATGACAAAGAGAAAGCAAAACGGTTGGATTCACTGGTCGGAAGATGAGAACAGGCTGCTAAGGAGAATGTACAAAAAGGTAAGGGCAAGGGAAATAGCAGAGCAAACAGGAAGAACCGTAGCAGCAGTGAGACAACAAGCCCGCATGTTAGGCCTTAAAAAAAAGGAATGTCAGCCGTGGTCAGTAGAACAGGATAATCTACTCAAAAAACTATACGCTGATGGTAAGATAAAAGAAGCAGCCGATAGACTAAGTAGGTCTGTGGATGCAATAAAACAAAGAGCATCTATCATCGGTATTAGAAAGAAACAGAGTCCCGTACCTTGGTCAATACAGGAGGAGACCCTGCTTAAGAGACTTCATCCTGATAACACCGTGAGGGATATGGCGAGCCAAATTGGGCGGTCTGCTTCGGCAGTATCGGGCAGAGTACATAAATTGGGTCTTAGAAAAATAGCTCCATATCGTATTTGGTCCAAAAAAGAGCTAAACTTATTGAAGAGACTATATCCAACCAAAACAGCACAAGAGATTGCCAGCCGGATTGGAAGGTCTGTAGGGGCCGTACGAATGAGAATTGTCAAATTGGGCCTTAAGAAAAGAAAGCAAAAGACTAAGAGGTGAAAGCCCACGAATGTAAGGAATGTATTGAGCAGCGGTTGGAATGGGGGAAATTAAAATGGGCAGGGGCTACGAGGGCTGAATTGTGTGTAGGAGGGTATGCTACTCTGCGGAGTGCCTACTCCGCCGAAGCGATGGAGGTACCACGGGCTCGGCCCGTGGGGCTCCATTTATAATAACATATAGTGCTTTGTCATTCTGAGCGAAGCGCAGCGGAGCGAAGAATGACAATAAAAAACGGTCAGTTTGAGTAAGATAGCTAATATCTTTTGCCGCAGCGGCCGTTTGATTTTTACTCGGTAGACTCGAGTAATAAACGCAGCCTTATAATTTCGACAACTCTTCTGCGAAAAACCCCTTAAGTTGAGCTTTTCAGACTCGATAAGGATATTTGGAAGCAACTGTTTAATTGTATGATTGTTGTGCGCTGTTCATCTGCAAAACAATTTAACGAAGGTACAGTATAATGGCTGACTAAGGGGGCTGTTGTAGAAAGAAAGTGCTGTATTCGCAAATAAAGATATCACCAAGTACACGCAGGGGTCATTCGAACGCGAGTCAGGCGGCTACCACAGGCGTAGAGCTGCCGGAGATGGACGAACTTCTGGAAGATATGCTTGCCAACATTAGGGCTGCTGAACACCTGACCAAACGTGAAGCGGAAATTCTGAAATTGATTGTCAGTGGTAATACCAACAAGAAAATAGCTCGAAAACTTTACCGAACTGAGCGAACAGTTGAATACCACCGGAACCGGCTTATGCGCAAACTTGGCGCCCACAACGCAGCCGATTTAGTCAAACGTGCTATTGCTATGGAAATTGTGTAACAGCTTCAATTATACTGTAGTATTTTTAAGTTTTTCCTCCTGTTGAGCATTTCTTCACAAGGCCTGTCTAAAGTTTTTTTACGGTACATCCTGCACAAAATCAGGTATTTTCCGAAGTTGACTCGTAGTGAGAATTTGACGAGTAATCCAGCAAGGTTATGCAACTTTTTGCGGGCAAAGTCCATCCCTGCAAGGTGTAACCTTAGAAAGAATAGTGATCTCGGTGAGCCAATAGGCAGTAAAAGAGTTGAGGAAATGAGGATTATATGACTTTTAAAAGCATTTTCGTTTATCCGGAGTTCCCAGAGAACCTGCAGCGTCTATACGAGCTGGCTTCTAATGTGTGGTCTACCTGGAATTATGAAGCGATAGAGCTTTTCTATCGTGTAGATTCTCGAGTCTTTAGAGAGGTTAATCATAATCCTCTAAAACTTTTGCATAGCATCAGCAAAGAAAAGTTGAGCGACTTGTCCAGCGACAAGGGCTTTCTGAGTGAGCTTGAGAGGGTATGGGAAAAATTCCAAAATTATCTCCAATATCCCGGCACTTTCAAAGATGAGTACGCCAGCGAATGTAATTTTGAACAAAATGAGGTAATCGCCTACTTTTCAATGGAATTTGGCCTTCACGAATCCATACAGATATATGCTGGAGGATTAGGTGTCTTGGCTGGAGATTTTCTAAAAGGCGCTTCCGATTTGGGCATGCCTGTTATTGGTATTGGGTTGTTGTATAAGTTCGGTTATTTCACCCAGCATATAGATATAAAGGGGTCTCAGCAGGAAACGTTTAACAGGTTCGAAACACATCTTATCCCTGTTAAAGAACTGCGCGATTCGCAGGGTAACTGGGCTCACATTAAAGTGAAAATTTTGGATGAGGATGTAAAGGTTAAGCTGTGGAAAATCGATGTCGGCAAAGCAAAACTAATATTGCTTGATACGGACATAGAAGATAATCCTTCTCATCTGCGTGATATCACTAATGAGCTTTATGCCAGCGACCGTGAGAAAAGAATACAGCAGGAATTGGTTTTGGGGGTTGGGGGAATCAAAGCTTTGGAACTTTTGGGAATAAAGGCCAAAATCTACCACTTCAATGAAGGCCATTCTGCCTTTGCCATCATAGAAAGACTACGGGATTTAATGACAGACAAAAAGTTTTCATTCCCCGAAGCAAAGGCCATTATAAGAGCTTCGACGGTGTTTACAACACACACGCCCGTTATAGCGGGCAATGAAAATTTTAATACCGATTTGGTTAAAAAGTATCTCCAGGGAAAGGTTAAAGCAATGGGGCTTGTGTTTGATAAAGTCGCACGCCTAGGTTACGTAAATGGCGATACAGATGTTTTCTGGCTGCCGGCCTTTGCAATGCAGTTCTCTCGATATGTTAACGGTGTTTCAAAGCAGCACGCTCAAATGTCCCGAAAGATGTGGTCTGCTATTTTCCCGGAAGTGCCAATGATGGAAATCCCCATAAAAGCTATTACCAATGGTGTACATATATCCTGGGTAAGCCCGCCTTTTGATGAACTGTTTAATCGGTATCTGAGGCCTCATTATGTGCACTGCGATAAGAAAGGCGATGTCTGGAAGACCATTTATGATATTCCTGATGAGGAGTTATGGGAAGAACATCGTAGAAACAAAAGGGATTTAATCAACTTCATAAGGAGGCAGTTTAACCCTGTTAGAAATGATACCTTGCCCTTTGGGCGAGTTAAAAACCCCACCGAGCTTTCTAACGGGGTTAACGACTCTGCCACAGGCGGGCTTGCAGAGGAATATTCCAATATTAAAAAACCCAATGTAAACCTGTCTCTTAATACCGACTATCTGACCATAGTTTTTGCCAGACGTTTTGCGGCCTATAAAAGGCCAACTTTGATTCTTAAGGATAAGGAACGATTTAGTAAAATTCTAACCAATTCGACAAAGCCGGTACAAATGATTTTTGCAGGAAAAGCTCATCCTGCGGATAAGGCAAGCAAAGAGATGATCAAAGAGATAATCGATTTTGCCAAAGATTTCAACGTAGAAGACAGAGTGATTTTCCTGGAAAATTACGATATGAATATAGCGAGGCATCTTTATTGGGGTGCAGATGTGTGGTTGAACAATCCGGCCGAGGAAATGGAGGCCAGTGGGACCAGCGGCATGAAAGCCGCAATGAATGGGGTTTTACACCTTAGTACGCTTGAAGGATGGTGGCCGGAAGGTTACAACGGCAATAACGGCTGGGCAATAACTGCCGGTGCACGGTACAGCAGGGCGGATTTACAGGCAGAAGCGGACGCAAATCAGTTGTATGACCTTCTGGAAAATGAGATAACCGAACTATACTACTGTCGCAACGATACGGATATCCCTGATAGCTGGGTGACGATGATGAAAGATTCGATAACTTCAGTTTGTCAAAATTTCAATATGAACAGGGTACTTCGTGATTACCTTGAAAAATTTTATATACCTGCGGTGAAAGATTCGGCTCGTATGTCAGACGACAATTACAAATCACTCAAACAGGCCATTCAAGAGGAAAAAGAGGTTTTAAGACACTGGCATGACATAAAAATAACATCGTTTTCAACCAGCATTGAAGAAAAGGCTCGCTTAACGGAAGGCGAAAGCGTGGAGGTAGAGTGCGGTGTTCAATTTGGCCAGGCTCAGCCGGAACTCTTCAGTGTCGAGCTTTTTTATATGTATGATAACAACAAGACCTACAAAATACTGCCCATGGAGTCAACCCGCAAACATAGTGATGGGGTGTACTATAGGCATTCTCTTGCGCTCGAAGGATACGGCAGCCAGACCTTAAATGTCCGAATAAAGCCGGCAAACGCAATTGTGCAGGACATATATCCAGAGCTAATCAAGTGGAAGGATTAGTCCGATGAGAAAAAACAAAAGTTTATTAATTGTTGCCGCAGGTTTGGTTGCCTGCGTAATGGTGGTCTGGCTTTCCACATCAATTCAGGGGGGCGAAAAAAGCTATGAGGTCAAACCGGAAATCACACTGCCCGAATATAGAACCGATGCAGCCCGCGCAATAGATGCCTATGAACGTGTGATGGACAGGTTCATAAGCCTGATTGAAAGGAGCTTGACCGGCATTAACACAGACATCAAAGGCATTGCTGAAAAATTGACTTCCATTGACCGCAAATTAACAGAACTTTCTGCGAGAATGGCAAGAATTGAAAAGGCCCTTGGTATCGAACAACCCAAACCACCGGCCAAGAAAAAGCCCCGGCTCAAAGCTCTTGACAAAAAAGCCGCCGAGCAATCTTCACCATCCACTGCAGACTGAATTTTATTTACCTGGAATTGTCGCGTTCTGCCAGGTAACCAGCAGATTTTAGCCATAGGTTTTGCCGTTCTGATCCACGTAAGTAGTGCCCTTTGCCTGTTTTATTACCTTAACTGCTTTTGGTACCTCGTCCAAATTCGGGACTTTGAATAATCTGTGGCACCCCAAGCATCTTATCCTTCGATCGGCGGCACTGGCATCGAGCAGCCAGTTACTGCTACAATTGGGGCATTGGGCGATAATCTGCATCAGCAGCCCCTTATACGATGTTCACTTCCATCAGACAGCAGTAGGATGGGCTTACTACTCTGCGACACGTCCTCCGCCCCCGCTCTTGCTTCGCAAGAAGCTGCGGGGGCTACGGAGGGTGGAAGCACTCGCTACATAGCACGAGTTAGCCCATGCGGTTCATTGGTTCGGTTCAACAATCTTGATTTTGGTGGGCTTTAGCCTACTCTACAGAAACCAACCCAAACACAAGATACTTTATCCGTAGCCGCAATGGGTGTCCATAATAAATTTCCTTCTTCTTGCCCTATAATATCGCTTTATCACAAACAGTATCGCCTTAAGCATAAAAAGTCACGGGTCTGTGGCTCAGGATGGTACGATTTTCCTTGATTTATTTGCTTGAATTTGATAAGATAATTTTTGTTAGGGGTGTGATGAGGTGGTAAAGAAAATATCATGTAGAGTTGTTAGTTCTGTTCCTCTTGGCAAAGACAGTAAGGCATTGCAGCAGCCTGCTTCGCCGAAGCGGCTGCGAAGTAGTGAAGGAACTTCGCTACGAAGCACGAGCAATATTGGCCTGGGAATCCTGAATGACTTTCCGATAGGACAGATTCTCGATTGTTACGCGTAAACCCTGGCTTGGCAAATCGAAATCATACCAAATCTTTCAAGTATCCTCTTAGATAATAGCGGCACTGGGATAATATCACTGCACTTAACATTATGATGATGAACGCGTCGAGCGAGACCTCGTTTATTACTACGGCCAGAGCTGTGCCGGCAGCAGGAGGATGTTCGACATCTAAAGTTACCATAAGTAAAATCGCCAATCCGACTACCAGAGGGTATTCAAGAAAATAGGGCAGTGTGATGAAATAGAATATGGTTCCCGAGGCCAGGCCAACCAGATGACCGCCAATGACATTTCTTGTTTTTGCTGAAACAGCCTTAGGCATTGCGAATACGGTAAATGTAGTGGCGCCCATTGAGCTGATTACGACTAATTTATACTTGCCAAGAACGAGAACAAGGATAAACAACACTGCGGTAGCCAATAAGCTTTGCAGGATGTAGTATTTCCAGAGCTTTTTGAATTTGCTTTTTATTGTTATTTGCTTTTCTCTATATAGTACCTGTTGCGGAAACGACGTTTTGTCATTCCTGCGCAACCTGTCCTGAGCACGGTCGAAGGAGCAGGAATCCGGCTTTTTCGTTATAGACCCCTGCTTTCGCAGGGGCGGCATCGTCGGTTTTTGCTTTCCACAACAGATACTATATACCAAACTTTATGATGTTTTCTGCTGCTGCCCGGATGTTTTCCGGACTTTCAAGTTGGCCGGACAATAAAAGCTCTTGTGCTCGTTGAATTACGTCAGTGTCTTCTGGCGGGATTTCCTTTGCCTGTTCAATCAAAGAATCATAGTTAACCTGCAGGGAGGCATCCGCTTCATTATTTGCAGGAATATTAGGAGGACTGGTTTGATTGGAAGATGCCTCTGATTCAATCAGGGGTTGATTGTTATCTATTTTTTCTATCATTGTGTTGCTGCCTTTTTGTTTAGTCCATAGTTCTTTTCGCAGATTTTTGCCAAAACTTTATGATTTTTTGTCGAATTTTCATTTTTTTTCTAAATTTTTTTCTAAAGTCAATGCTCCTCTATACCGACAAAAACTAAGTTTACTTAACATCCTACCTTTCTGGCTGTAGAGTTTCAGCTACTTCGTAAACCACGAATTTAATAAACTTAAGCGGGCTGATAGTTCCTAATTTTTCCTGCAAGGCTGCAGAACTCGAAAATATATGGTGGCTGTAATACTTTTTTATCCGGTCTTCGGTTGTTTTATCGGTAGTATCCCAAATTTGCTCAAGGGCCCATAGTAGCTGCCCATCCCTCAGGTCCACAAGCTTTAATCGAAGACCGATGGTCATATGAGGATAAGGCTTGAATGCTGTAACAGTGCCAATCAATACCGCATCGCACTTTAGAGTCTCGTGTATTGCGTGCAATTGCTCAAGAGTGTATGTTACCCGGCGCCCAAACATATCATTTTGCGTTTGGGAGGGCTCCCAGCCCGAACCCGAATCCAGCTGTAAGCTTTGCCATACGGAGTCGTTTTGACGGACAGCAAATATACCAAAAACCTGTTTTTTTTGCAACGCCTGGAAAAGTGCTTCAGTTACATCAGCGGAGATTTGGGGGAAATCCGAATCGTTATCTAATTTAGCTAAGGCGGCTCCGCTGATTGTACTTAAATCCTTATCCGGATTTAGATAATAGTAGTCCGCCACTGGTACAGGAGCTCTACCGAATTGGCAGCCTGATAATAGAAGAGCTGGTAGAAGACAGAAGACTGAGGACAGACGACAGATGACAAAGGAATAAAATTCTGACTTCTGTTTCCTGACTTCTGTTTTCTGACTTCTGTTTTCCGACTTCTGTTTTCTACTACTCATTTGGCTCACTTGAAATTGGAGTTTCTTTTGATTGTGGTTTACTTTGCTCTGGTGACGCCGCGGTCGAGCCCTACTCTTGTTCCTGGGACGCTTCTGTCCCTTCGGCTTCGCTACTCGCTTCGCCCTGAAAGGCAGGGCTTCGCAGGGCAGGCGGGGCAAGTTTAACTTCCCCGCCGAGAATTTTAAGTACCTTAAGCAACGCTTCCAGCTGGGCCTTGTCGGCGTTGCGCATCTCATCGCGGAACCCGAGGATATCGGTTTTCCAATTATTTAGTTCAATACGCATTTTAATCAAAAGTTCATTTGCTTCGTCCAATTCCTTTTTAGTCTGCTTTAATTCAGGCTCAAGTGTAGCGAGCCGGTTGTTCTCAGCGATAAGATCCCGATTTTTCTGTTGCAGCACAGTCATTTGTTCGGAGAGGTTGGCGTATTTTTTCGACAATTCTATTGCCGACTCTACAGCAGTTTGACCTTTTGGAGCAGATTGCTGGAACCTTTTCGACATAGAGCTATTCTGGTGCTGCTTAGTGGAGTCGGGTTTGGGAATAACCTCGACCGGTTTTTGAGGAGCCGGGCAACCCGTGAATACAGGTATCAACGCTGATAGAATCAGCAAAACCATAGTTTTTTTGTTAGTTTGCATTATCGTTTTCTCCAATTATTTTTGTTTGGTCAGATTCCTGGTCGGCAGATTGCACATCGGCATATTCACATCTTATATGTGTCTTTGCGCCGCAGGAACAGCTTACTTCTATAACAGCAAATTCGGGATGGTTCTCCACAATTAAGGCTACATTTTCCCCTTTTGTCGGCTCTGGGGCGATCTGTCCCACATCGAGATGAAATCGTCCTTCGAGCTTAACGTCGTTGCTTTTTAGGATGTGTCCTGCAGTTTTTCCCATTTTTTAGCTTTTCCTGTTTTTCTATACAATAATGCATTCAAGTCACGCACAATAATCGATAGAATGCTGGTCTCGGTCGCTTTCAGTAAGTTTGTCGCTAAAATCTTCTTCATTAATTGGCTTGTTTGACTCTTGTTTGGGTTTTTCTTCATTTTGCTCGTGCAAATTCTGTCTGCGTTTTCTTTCTTCGCGGCGTTTTGCAGGAGTTAAGCTTCCGATATTTTGCAGGTTTTCCACCGGCTTTATTATATTGTAATCATTATCTGACATCTTTCCATTGCCTTAATTTTACAAACAAGTTAAATAGGGCGCTTGCGTGTAGCTGACTGACACGCGGTTCAGTAATTTTGAAGACCGCAGCTATTTGCTTCATTGTTAGTTGCTGCTGATAATAAAGTATAATGATCTGTCGTTGTCTCTCGTTTAGCTGCTGGATGGCTTCGGTTAGTTTATCTATAAGCTCGGTTTGTTCGAGCTGCTTATCAGGGGTGGTTGTGTTGGCTGCCGCCAAAGAAGAACCTATTGCAGGGCAGTCCCCTCGAGAGCTGTCAATTGAGACAAAGTGTTTCGCACGGGCACTTTCGAACGTTTCATAAAGTTTATCAACAGTTATTTCAAGCTTTTTGGCTAACTCAGCATCAGTGGGTGCTGAACCTGTCTGTTTAGTGATTTCCAGGCTCAGTTGCAAGGTCTTGCGAATCTGCCTGTCGACATTTGCAGGCACGAAAGACCAGTCTCTCAGTTCATCGAGAATAGCGCCTCTTACCCTGATATAGGCATAGGTTTTGAATTTGGCCTGGTGAGACGAGTCGTAATCGCGGGCAGCTTTAACCAGCCCAACAATCCCTGCTGAAACCAAATCTTCGTATGACAATGGGGGCTTGAGATATGTTACCACACGCTGAGCTATTTTGCGAACCATAGGTAGAAATTGTGCTATCTGCTCATCCTTGAGTGATTGTCTTTTTTCGTTGGAGTATGTACGCTGGGCGACAGTTTTTAGATGCTTTGGGCTATCTTCTTTAGCGTTTAGCATATAGCCCATAGTGTTTAACTTTTCTTCTTTATCCGCTATCTTTTTAGTCTTCGTTGCCACCGGTCTTTTCCTTCCGTTGATTCACCTGGTTTTTCATCATTGCGTTCATTAAAATAGCGTTAATTGCTTTGGCAGCCAAAGTTGTTGCTATATAGGCAAACATTGCTCCGGCGAGAGCCCTCTTACAACAGGTAAACGGCGCAAGGCCACTGACCCAGCCGACCAGGCTCAAGCCGAAAAAACACATCACAGCAATGCTTACCGTGATTGACCGAATGTGTAACGGCATAATTAACCGCTCCTTTCCATCATATTGCGTCTATTTTTTGCACTGACCATCACCTTGAAGCCCCTATAAGCTCTTGTTCTTTGGGGGTTGTCGATTCGGTCTGTTGGGCAGATATTATTTCTAAGGGTTCTACTTCGGTTCCGAGCGTTATTTCGTTATAAGCTATGATAGGCAGCGGCGGCACTGTTCGTGATAACATCGCTGCCAGGGGGGCCCGTAATCTCGAATCGCACAGCAAAACTACCTTGTCCTTACCTTTGTCCATTGCTGTTTTCCAGGATTGTGCAGTTTTTCTGCTTATATCCATTGCCATCTCGGTCGATAAAGCCAGAGTTATTCCCTCTGCTTCTTGTCGCAAAGTTGAGGTCATCTGATGTTCGAGTGCCGGTTCCAATGTTATAGCCGAAATTTTACCATTCTGGTCTTTATACTGTTCGGTAATGGTTTTACTTAACGACTTTCGAACCATCTCTGTTAAAGCAACACTGTTTTTAGTTTTTGGTGCGTGTTCTCCCAGCGTTTCAAGTATGGCAGCCAATTCGCGAATCGCTATTCCATTCTTTAAGAGGTTTTTAAGCACACGTTGAAGCAGTCCGATAGATACATTTCTATCAGGTCCAACAACTTCTCCGACCAATGATGGTTGGGTCTTTCGAAGCCGATCGATAAGAAGCTGCACGTCTTCACGGGTCAATAATTCATCAGCGTGGTTTCGCAATGTTTCGGATAGGTGCGTAATAAAGACCGATTCAGGGTCGATAATGGTATATCCGTTTAATTCGGCCTTCTCCTTGTTGTCTGGTGTAATCCACAAAGCGGGCAATCCATAAACAGGTTCAGTAGTTTGCAGCCCCGGGACTTCGGCTTGGACAGTACCGGAATCCATAGCGAGGAACATATCGGGCTCTAATCGTCCCTTTGCCACCGTATGGTCGGAAAGTCTAATCTCGTAAGCATTTGGTTCGAGGTTGATACTGTCCCTCAGACGAACCAGTGGGATGATAACGCCGAGTTGGTGGGCAAATTTTCTCCGCAATGCCCCGATACGATCGAAGGTAGCACTTTCTTTACGAGGGTCAACCATAGTAATCAATCGCACGCCGACATTTACAGAAACTCTGTCGATATCCAACAGCTCTTCAACCGGTTGTTTCTCCGCCTTTGCATGCGGTAATGATATTTCTGGCCGCATCTGGCGGCTCTTTTCAGATTTAGCGACGACTCGTCCGGCAAAAGCAGCACCTGTGGCCAACAATAGAAAAGGTATTTTAGGCAGACCTGGCACGAGTGCCATCAAAGCAATGATGGAAGCTGCTGTAATTAGCGGCTGGCTGGTCCTGAGAAACTGCCTGGACAGATCCTGGCCGACGCTGTAGCGTGACGAGATTTTAGTCACCAAAAAGCCCGAACTTACGGAGATTATTACCGATGGTATCTGGCTAACAAGTCCATCGCCGATGGAAAGTATAGAATAAGTCTTTATGGCACTGGCAATTGTCATACCACGTGAATAACCCATAGCTATGCCGCCGATTATATTAACTGCGGTGATTATGATTCCGGCTTTGGCATCGCCGCGAATGAACTTGCTGGCACCATCCATTGCGCCGTAAAACTCGCTTTCCTTGACAATTTTTACTCTTCGTTCGTTGGCCTGGGCTTCGGTAATAATTCCCGCGTTAAGGTCTGCGTCAATCGCCATTTGCTTGCCGGGCATCGCATCAAGCGTAAAACGAGCAGAAACCTCACTTATTCGCTCGGCACCTTTTGTGATTACTACAAATTGGATAACAACGAGGATTAAGAAAATTACAAGTCCGACGATGAAACTACCACCAGCAACGAATTCGCCGAAGGTCTGGATAACTTTTCCAGCATTGCCCTGCAGAAGTATTAATCTGGTTGAGGCTACATTAAGAGAAAGGCGAAACAGGGTTACAAAAAGAAGCAGTGAAGGAAATGTAGACAATTCGAGGGCCTCTTTTGCTGATAGGGTAATTATCAAAACAGCCACCGCCAATGATATACTGCAAGCCAGAAGCGTATCCAGTAATGCTGTTGGCAGAGGAATTATAAGCGTGGCAAGAATTGTCACCAGACTTACAGCCAAAATAATATTACTGTAGAAAGCTAGAGGCGTATTGAAAGGGTTCCCACTTGCTGTTTTTCGCGAATGTGGTCCCAGCAATCCTAACGAATCTGACTGTACAGAGCCTGCCATTATTTCCTCGTATATCCTATCCCGTATTGTATATCTTTCCTCTTGCGATACGCATCACGCACGACGCTTCACGGTTTCAGAGCTCGGCTACCTCTGCAGCAACACCGGCACCAAGAATCTGTTTTATTCTAACGGCGAACTGGCCGTCCACCACCACTACATTTCCGGTAGCAAACTTAATGTCCCTCAGGTATAAGCCTGCCGGTGCATCAATGGGCTTATCAAGCTTCAATACCGAACCAGGTCCGAGTTGTAAGAGCCGCCGGACTGGTATCTCTGTTTTGCCAATAGTAACCGTAACAGATATATTCATATCCAATAAGATGTTAATACTTCCATCGGTACCTGTGCTCTCGGTCGCGGCAGCTTCGGAAAATTCAGCAGATTGTACCTGCGTTTTAGAGTCCACTTTGTGTCCCGATGTATCGGGATTTTGCTCGTCTTGTTTTTTGGGGGTTTTTTCTTTAACGGCCTGGGCTGCCTTTGCCATATTTTAACTTCCTTTAATAATTAAGCACTTGTAGTTGGATTTATATTTTACGCGGTATTGCAAGCTGGTTCTGTAATTACCACAGCGTACTTGCCGGCTGATTTTGCGGGCCGGCCATGCAGAACTATTTGGTCTTCAACAATCAATTCAATCGGCTCATCAATTCTTTTATCAAGTAACAATATGTCATCAACTTGTAAACTCATTATCTCTTCAAAAGTAAGCACTGTAGAGGCCAGTTGAGCCGTAATAGAAACCGACATTTGATACAGCTGCCCAAGGATTACTTTTGAAATATCTTCAGATGAGAGTCCTTCGGTGGTTTGCGTGGTTTTTCCTGCGGCAGGTTCCAGTTTGTCACATAATATTAAAAGTTGAGCTTCAAAGCTGTTTTCTGAGCCCTTTTTTTCAATGCCAAAAGTAATCTTGCAAAGCTCTTCCGTGCCGTCCAGTACAAACGGCAACTGTCCTCTAACGATACTCTCGGCTGGCTGGAAATCATAGCTGCCATAAGAGTCAGAAAGTGCTTTAATGATAGAAGATGCGACATCCAATAAAAGCGATTTTTCCGATAGCGACAAGGCCCTGCCTGAATCTTTTTCAGATTCGGGACACCCAAGCAATTGTGTTGCCAGGATTATAGCGGTTTGCAGAGGTATGCTAATAAATCCGCACGGATGCTCCTGGTCGATGCCAAAGGCCAGGTAATAATCGCCCTGTTCTTTATATGAGACCTGGTCAAGAAATTCGTCAGCAAAGTGTTGTGTGGTCGAAGTAATTGTCACATTGAAATCACTATGGTAGAGCAGAGCAAATTTCTTGGTGCAGATCTGAGCTACTTTTTTTGCGAAGTTGTCAAGCTTTTTGAGTTGGTCGGCACTAAAGTAGTAGGACTGATGCCAATTATACTCAGTGGACTCTATTTGTGTGGTATCCTCTGTTGCCTCAGAACCAACAGCAGCAAGGAGCCGTTTTATCTTTTCTCTGCTCAAGTTGTTGGCGAACGCGTTACTCATTGTATTGCGAATTCCTTAAAAAGAATGTGTTTGATTTGAGGCTTGGCATCGGGGAAAAGCTTTTCGTTAAAGGCATCGAGTATTTGCGATTGGATACGCTTAAGGTTCCTATCACCTCTGGTATCTTCCAGGGTCAGGCTCGCAAGATAAATAGTAAGCCAGTTTATCAGAATGGGTTTTTTCTCCTCAAGAAGTTTTTCACCTTTGTCTTGTGCCAGCGCCGCACTTATCTCCAGCATTATAGTTGCTCGAACATAACGTGTTACACCAGGCTCATCAAGATTTGCCACAACGGGCTCTAAATCACAATACCAGTTATTATTAGAGCTTGTTGCCGAATCATTCGCTTTTTGGTTTTTTGGTTGAGCCGGCTTGCTTTCTTGAGAAGATTCGGTTGTCTCGGGTAAGCTGAAACTGGCGAATAATCGACCGAGTCCGAAGCCAGCACCGGCGCAAACGACTACTACAACAGCCATTATTATCCATAGTAAAATACCGCTTTCGGAGGACTTTTTCGCCTTTGAAC
Organism: uncultured Pirellulales bacterium; assembly: GCA_964622085.1. GTDB lineage: Bacteria > Planctomycetota > Phycisphaerae > Sedimentisphaerales > Anaerobacaceae > CAZBWE01. The sequence continues at coordinate 16,541 of CAZUPG010000002.1, forward strand.
CTTTTTGTTTTTTCGTATCATCTTCATCTGCCATTTTTTGCCTTTTGCCTCAATTACTTTTAGCGTATCACGGGCTTCCAGCCCGTGACAACATGTATCAGGTTGACTGCAGGCACCCTTGCTGCCGGTATCGGCGTATCTTATCTCGCAATGTTCGATCGCTGATGCCTAATACCTTTGCAGCTTTTGTCTGGTTACCTGCTGTGTAGTGCAGTGTATCCAAAATCGCCTGCCGCTCTACCTTCTCAAGCGGCAGGCCCCCCAGCCCCGAAATTGGCGATTGCCCCGGCTGAGGTCGCCCAATTGATAAATTATTTTCTTGTGGGAGAGGCTGTAGTTCATCGAAAAGCCACGAAACATCAGCTAAAGACAGGGTTTGGCCGATTCCCAGAATCAGTGATGTCAGCACAGCATTTCGTAATTGACGGATATTTCCAGGCCAATGATATTTAGCAAAAATATCCATCATTGCAGGGTCGAGTTTAGTGATATGACGTTGTGCTTGTCGTGCGTAGAGGTTTACAAAATGCCATACAAGGTCGGGTAAATCATCACTGCGCTGCCTCAGAGGCGGGATAATTAGTCTTACGCCGCTTATTCGATAGTAAAGGTCTTGGCGAAATCGGCCTTCTGGAACTTCTTGTAATAAATCCTTATTTGTAGTACTTATTATTCGAACATTGACTCTGACATTATCGTTTCCGCCGACGCGTTCAAAATCCTGCTGTTCGAGTACACGTAACAACTCGGCTTGGAATTTTATGGGTGTTTCAGCGATTTCATCTAAAAGCAAGGTTCCGCCATGGGCTATTTCGAATCGTCCCTTGCGTTGAGCATAAGCTCCCGTGAAGGCACCCTTCTCGTGACCAAACAGCTCACTTTCAAGAAGCGAGTCACTTAGTGCCGCACAGTTGACTTTGATATATGCCCCCTGGGCTCTTTTGCTTTTGTGGTGGATCAGATAAGAAAACAACTCCTTGCCTGTTCCGCTTTCACCGCTTATTAAAACCGGTGCTGAAGTAGGAGCTATTCTTTTAGCCAAATTAATAGTTTGAACCAGCTTTGCACTTCTGCCCACAATCTGGTAAAAGCAGTGGGTGTTCTCATCAGCGCTGGCTTGCGTTGAGACGCTGTGATTAGGCAGGAAAGCATCCAGCAAGCTCTTTATCTTTTCACAGTCGAGTGGCTCGATTAGGAAATCGCAGCAACCTGCACGGATGGCCTTGACGGCTGTCTCGATTAGTTCGTATATTGTGTCCCCTGTCTCGTATCTCGCTTTTCGTTTGTCGCTTTTCGTCTTTTGGTTCCGGGCTTTCGCTATCATAACCACCGGCAGCTCCGGCGAATTTAACCTGATTTTCCGAAGCAGCTCGAAACCACCCTGTGCTTGGTCGGGCAGGCCGGCTCGTTGGCTTATTCGGTCGCTGGTGAATACGAGGTCGCAATCGTTCGTGTCGAGAAAGTCAACAGCGTTTTTTTCGTCATTGGCAATGATACCGCGAATCCCTTTGCGAGCTAAAATCTCGAGCATAAATCGTGCCAATTCAGGGTCGTTATCAACTATTAATACATTTACAATCCGGCCTCTCTGCCGGTCTTGCTCTACGTTGCTTACTTCCGTTTTATACAATTTCGGTACACTCCATTGTAACACGACCGTCCTGGCCGTGTTTCTTTCGCCGTGTCTCTTTCATTTCCACGGGCTACAAGCCCGTGCTACTATTGGCTTTCGGCAATCAATGTCTGTGGTTTGTCTTGCTGGTACCAATCAATTAATTTGTTCCGGGCTTTGGCCAAATCTGCCCACAGCGAGTCGGGATATTCTGCGATTAGTTGTCTGTACATCTTCATTGCTGTTAGCGGGTCGTCATCTTTCAGGCAGTTGCCTATTTGAAATAAAATCCAGGCCCTGTTCTGAGCCGAGCTAACCTTGTCCGGACTGCTGCGATTAAGAGCTTCCTGATAAAAAACACCCGCTTCTTTTAGACAGTCACTGAGAAACAAAATCTCTCCCAGCTCAAAAGGATTGTCCGCTTGGTCAGGATGTTGCAATAGATTCTCGAGTAATTGCAAAGTTTGGTCGTTTACAGGCTCGTACGGCAATGGGTTCACATTTTGCGAGGGTCCTATTTTGCGACTTTTTGCAAGAGGAGAACCCGACTTATTGCAAAATGGGGCTGGCTGTTTGGATTCGATTTCTTTTTCATTGGGTTCTTTTGGTGTCTCTGTATCAGATAAAATCTCATTTGGTCCCGTTGTTGGGGCTGGCTCGACGGCAATGACAGGTTCAGGAGCCTGGTTCTTTGGCTTAAGTTCAACAGAGCGGATTTGCTCAATTATCCGCTGAAGCTCATTTTTGCTTTTGTTGTCTTTTTGATCTTTAGCGATACTGAACCCGGCTTGCCACAATAGACGCCTGTTTACAGGAGCAGTATTACTGGTTTGTGATTGCTCCTGCCGGGATGACTGAACCTTGGCAGCCTGCGTCGAGCCCACTTCGCCGAAGTCGCCGACGCTCCAAAGCTGTGGCGACGGAGTGCGGCTGTGAAGGCCGGAAACTTTCGGCGTGTTCACATCTTGTGATAGTTTAGCCAAATGGGATATCAGAACATTAGCCAGGCCGGATTGTCCTGATGAAATTTCTGCGGCAGCAAGAGGCGTTGATAAGCAAAAAATTAAAAACAAGAAACAAAAAACGCTTCGTTGCACTCTAACGAATTCTCCGGCACACAGTAGGGGCGGTTCGCGAACCGTTCCTACTAAATCATTGTTTTTCATTTTCATTGACCCAAAAGAACTAATGCTGCTCTGTCATAATTTCTCTGCTGCTTGTAGGTCGTCGCCAGGATGTTTAAGGCCTTTTGCCTTATCTGCTCTGATGGCTCCAAACCTAAAAGTTGGGAGCAAACGGATATAACTTGAGAATTCTGGCCGAGTTTCAAACAAACATCAGCCAGCTCGATAGTGATTTCGTGTGCCAAAGGTCCGGGTTCAACGGTAACGAGAATTTCAGTCAACTCCCTGCGGGCACGTTCCAGGTTTCCTTTAGCAATGTAGCAATCAGTTAGCTCAAGAGATATTTTGGCCTTCAACTGGGGGTCGGAAATATATTCGGCCTTATCGCCAATTGCTTCAATGGCCTTATCAACCAGACCCATCGTCCGAAGTACCCTGCTCTTGAGCAGTGTTATCTCGATGGATTCTTTCTGTGAAGACACCACCGAATGTGTGTTTTCAAATAGATTAAGTGCCTGGACGAAATGCTCCTGCTGTATATATCCTTCAACCAGGGCTGACAGAGTCCCTACATATTCTTCTCTGGAAAGCCGCCCTGACAGTGCATGTTGAAGGGCCTCACAGGCGGCTTCGGACTTTCCTAAAGCCAAATAGGTTTTACCTAAGAGAAAGTAAGCTGAATATAGTTCATTGCCTGTCCCGAGCAAAGTCGAGGGGCTTGTGCGGTCCTTGACAAGGCGGATGTATCGAGTCAGCCATTTTGCCGCAGCTTGATGGTCTTTTCTCTCATGGAAACATTTGGCAGCTCCGAGAGCAGCGGCCATCTGTGAGTCCAAAGATAGATCAAGATTGTAGATTTTGCGATAGAGTCGCTCTGCTTCCGTTTTAAGCTGAGCTTTCATTGTGGCGTCAGCAAGATATAAATAAGCCTGGCCAACAATCTCGGTATCGGGATATTGCTCCACGAGCTGCCTCAAATCCTGGCGGGCACCAGAATAGTCACGCAGGCTGGTTTTCAGTTCGCTTGAATGTAATAAGGCGAACGGCGCCAAAGATGCCTGTGGGTAGCGATTGGCCACCAATTTGTATTCTGCGATTGACTCGGCGACCCGGCCTTTTTGAGCTTGCAAAAGTCCCAGAGCAAAATGAGCATTTGGGATACGTTCATCATCGTGAAACTTAAGCACAAATTTCTGCCAAAGTGAAACAGCTTCCTGAATAAGCAAAGATATGTGTTCTGATAATGAGTAGTAGTCAGCTGGATTGAAAATATTTAGGATACCTTTCTCATCCAACTGGGCTAACAAGCCAACGTGCCCAGCTGCCACTGTGACAAATTGCTGTATGGTTGCCGCTGGCAGGTACAAGCTCACTGGTCTTTTGCGAATAGCATCTTTCGTTGGTTCCCACAAGGCGTGGGCCCCTTCCAGGGCCGCTGCCTTGCTGAAAGTCCAGTGAATATCAAGACCTGCATTGGTGGCAAATCTCGCCAGTAACTCTTCAATCGGTGCCCCGTGACAAATGACAGACCAACGAGGTGGGCTGCCTGCGTCTTCGAGCTTTTGGATTTGAGGGCTGAGCAGCCCTTTGCTTAATTGCTCTGAGCCGGAATTCAAAAGGGATCGCAGTTGTGCTTCGCTTAGGTTGGTGAAAGGGTCTATTCTGCCGAGACTGTTGCTCCACAAATCATCGGGGAGGTCTTTGTCGGCATCGCAGAGCGAAAGGATACTTCTGGTTGTTGATTCAGCGGCCAGGAAGCAGCAATCACGCTGCAGCGATAAAACCCAATCCTTGTTGAAATCCACTGCATCGATTAAGGCAATCGTCTGATAAGTTCTGGTTCGCACATTCAAGTATTGCTTTTTCTGCATCTCAATCAAGCTGCGGTGGTAATTTGCGACCACCCTTACAACAGGGGAACGACTTTTTGAGACCTTCCTTAACAAACGGCTGGCTTGCTCAATATCACCAGCTTTTTCCATACACAAAGCCATTTTTAGCTGAAGAAAATCTCTTAATAATTCCTCTTCCACGCTTGCCGGAAGACTTTGACGTAATTTGTTGTAAACGGCGTAAGCCTTGTCGTAATCGCCTTCGAGATAGAAGTTTTGAGCAACTTTCAAGGACAGTGGCTGCTCTGGTGGAGGCACAGGTTTTGGCTTCTGGATTTGCTTCTGTGCTGCCTGGGTGGAATCGTCAACTGGCGGTTTCGGAGAAGGTGTTCGCTGGACGGTAGGTGTTGACGTCAGGGCGGTAACAGCCCTTGATGGAGATTTCAACAGGGAACCAACTCTGCGGGAGACCAATGCATACAGCAGCATTGCCGCAATCACAACAATACTGACAATGAAGATTTTCTGGAGGATTGACAAGCGCTTATGCCCGATTGGCACAGTCGGTCGCTGGCTTGCGCCGGCAGGCCGTTGAGAAGATGCAGCGGGCGGGTCGGAATCTGCCGGACGGCTGGAAACTTTTTTGGCTCTGGTAAGTGCTTTGCGCTTCGGTGGCATCCTGGAAGTCTTCTTTTCGGGAGTAGCTTTTCGTTTTTTTGCCACCATAGCTTTCTGCTTTGCCCTTAGTGCAAATTTGCCACCCCGCACCGGTAAAAAATGTGAGGGCGTATTTCACAACCTTACTAAAAGTAGAGCAATAGCTGTGCCAGCCGTGGTTAAAGATACCGTAATGGGTGTATTTGTGGGGTTTTGCTCCGAAAAATCGCTCTTTAGTCTTAATCAGGGAGATTTGAGCTGCGAAGATGTGTTGGTATTCTATACGAGCCGACAGATTTTCTAACATCTGCCAGAAGTCAGAAGCCAGAGGTCAGAAATCAGAATCTTATTTCTCCGTCGTCTGTCCTCTGTCGTCCGTCCTCTGTATTCTGTATTCTGTATTCTGTCTTCTGTATTCTGTCTTCTGTTACATGGCTGATATGGGTTCGAATGAAGATGGTATGGCGATTTCGTCTTGCATTTCTTTTGCGGCCTCGGCTGCAATATGCGAATATTTTTCGATGTTATGCTGTTTTACCTTGGCATAAAGGGTTGCCCTGCTTATCCCAAGAAGGGTGGCGGCTTTTGTTTTTTGCCCGTTTGTTTCCTGCAGAGCCCGAGCAACAAGCTCCCGTTCGGCTTTTGCCAGTGAAAAATCCTTTATTTTATCGGCCCTTGCATCATGGCAAAACGCGTCGGGTTCTGCAGGGGCAATCACAATATTGCTTAAGCTAATTTTGCCAGTGGTTTCCAGCAGTATTGCCCTTTCAATAACATTGTGCAGTTCACGGACATTGCCGGGCCAATCGTGCTGCTGCAAAGATTCCATAGCTAAATTAGTTATTGAGGTTATTTTATCGGCCTTTTCGGGGCATATAGTCGATGTCTTGAGGAGATATTCAGCCAGCAGTGGGATGTCTTCTCTTCGACCATGTGATTTGAGAGAGGCGATAATAATAGGACAGATATTCAAACGATAATAAAGGTCACGCCGGAAACGATTAGCTTTAGTCTCCCTGTAGAGATTGTGATTGCTCGAAGCTATTATAGCGGCTTTGCAGGTAATATTTTTTGTATCGCCGACCTTTCGGAATGTTTTTTCCTGAAGGACACGTAGCAATTTGGCCTGCAGATCCATTGGCATTTCAGAAATTTCATCAAGCAGGATTGTGCCAGCCCCGGCCGCTTCCAAAAGCCCTTTTTTGTCGCGGTCGGCGCCAGTAAAAGAACCCTTTACATGGCCGAAAAGCTCGCTTTCCAGCAGATTTGCCGTCAGAGCTGCACAATTTACAGCTAAGAACGGTTCGTTCGGATGCCTTAGAATGTGGACTGCTTTGGCCGCCAACTCTTTGCCGGTGCCTGTTTGGCCCATTATCAAAACCGGATTGCATCGGCTGGCAGCAACAAGCCTAATCATCCCAAGTGTTTTGACGTGTGCTTTGCTCGCCCCGACCATACCGACCGAAGCGGAGAAGTCATCAGCAAAAAAATCACTAGCGCTTTCCTTAGAGGTGCTGACTTTAAGTTTATTTTTTATCCGATTTGCAATTTGCTTGAGCCGGTGGTGGTCCTGCTTTCCCTGCAGGTAGTCGTGGGCTCCCATCCGTATGAAATCTGCGGATGCATCAGCGTCATCTTCATCGCTGCCAACTACAACTATAGGAACGTTCGGATTCTTACAGGCTGTATTAAGGAATTGACGGATATGATCAGGAGTAAACCAACTGTCAAAAAGAATTAAATCCGGATTGACTGCCTCGACAATATCTGCAGCCTCGGTGAGGTTATCAGCCGCAAATATTTCGCGGCCAACTTGCTGAGCTAATTGATGAACTTCCGCTTCCTTGCTTATCGCAACAACTTTGTGTAAAACCATCCCTGTTCCAGAATCACAAGTGTTATCCCCCACGATGTTATCTTCTGTCACGCAGATGCCTAATAAATCGTCATAAATATGAGACAACTTTAGTTTTTTATGGGACGGGCCAATAATTCATCGACCTGTTAGTCTCTAAGAAGGTGTTAATCTTCGGCTATAACTTTATAGAACCCTTTAGCGAAATAAGAAGGCAAAGCATGCTACCGAAGGATGTTGTCTTTTATGGGACGCATTATTTTTATGGGACGTTTCAGCGTCACCGTGTAAGCGAAGACCATAATAAAAGATTTTTTTGCCATCCTCCTACGCCAAGATTGCGCTAATGCCGGCAAAATTTTCTTGAGGGTAGGAAGATTTGTCCTGAAGCAGCGGTTTCTTAATGAGGCCGATTTCAGCATTTATTTAATTTTCAACCCAACTTAACATTTTTACCAACAAGAAGTTATCTGCCATAAAGCCAACGCTGAATTTAATATGGCACGCTGATTGCTGTGTAAACAGGTAATTCGTCATCTGCTTGTGCCGGTATGGTTTCGAGCAGTTGAAAAAAACTTTGTTTTGGTTTTTTAAGAGGATAGAAAGGTTATGAGTACGGTATCAGAAACAAATACGGCAAGTAGCATCCAGATGGACTATATGAAACTTCTGGTAACGCAGCTGCAAAACCAGAACCCTCTGGAGCCATTGGACAATAGCGAAATGGCTTCTCAGCTGGCGCAGTTCTCACAGTTAGAACAGTTAGAGTCAATGAACTCGAGCTTTGCGGAGGTTCTCTCTACCGCCAAGAGTGCCTATGCTAATTCGTTGTTAGGTAAGGAAGTTTCATTCATTGGAGAAACAGAAGCGGGTGTTATAGATATCACAAGCGGTATAGTCGAGCAGGTTTACAATGACGTTGATGGCCAAATTCTTTTGGCAGTGGGCAACTATACACTTGGTTTAGAAGGTGTAATATCAATAACTGGTAATCGGTGATTGGTAACTGGTGAATAACTGTAGGGTGGGGTCGTAACCCCACCAATAACCAATTACCATTTATAAGGAGAAACTAAAATGAGTTTTGCGTTGTCAGCAGGGGTTACAGGGCTGCAGGCCCACCAGAAAATGCTCGATATCGCCGGTAACAACCTGGCCAATGTCAATACTACCGGTTTCAAGGCCAGCAGAATAACCTTCTCGGAGCTGTTGAGTGAGACGATAAAAAAGGCGTCGCAGCCGACGGTTAATGTCGGCGGCACCAACCCTCAGCAGATGGGTAGCGGTGTTGAAGTGGCCGGCATAGCCCCCAATATGTCGCAGGGCAATATCGTAAATACAGGCAATCCTTTGGACC
>CAZUPG010000003.1:0-21064 GCA_964622085.1 uncultured Pirellulales bacterium
ACAATAGAAGACTGGTTACGAAAACGATGTGGTTCAACGGCACAGCTATATCCAACAAGGCGCAGCGTGCATTACGTAATGAAAACGTAACGATTGTCGTCCATCCATCCGGCTGCATACACTGTTTATACGAGGATGCGACTATAGATAAAAAGCTCTATCAGGATTTTACCCGTAAACTTGGTTCATATCTTTCAGAGGAGCTGTCGATTTCCGCTGTTGCCGGTTTTCTGCGGACCTATCGGGACTACCAAAAATACTTTCAGCTTTGCCGTGAATGTCGAGGCCAGCCGCAATTTTTGAAAGCCGAGGCGCTGTTTCATTACGAGCACGGCAGTAATTTCAAAATAGCCGACAAGACACACGAAAAGCTGCTGGCCGAGGTATCCGATGAAGATTTTGTTCCGTATGAGCTGCCTGGCAGGATTCGCTGCGATAAACTCGATGAATTTATACAAAAACAAAAAGTTGATTTGAGGAACCCGGATAGCAGAACGGCATTAAGTAGTTTTATTGAGACGGTTATTCCTGATGCAAAGGAGTCTGTTAAAAAGCTGGCTGACTTTGTGCACATCGAGGCGAATTTGCCGAGTTTAGACAAAAATTTTCTTCCAGCAGAGCCGATTGAAATAACTGTCGAGCAGAGTAGAGAACAGGTCATTAACTATCTGCAAGAACTCCGCCTGAGCAATGCGACAGCCGACCTTGCCTTTTATGCGTATCGCGATATGCAAAGCTGTGACTGGGAGCCGTTTGTAAAGGCAGCCGTGGAACGTAATCCGGTATCAATCGAAAAAGCAGAAGTATTATCGCTTGAAGAGGTTTATTCGCAGCTTGAAGGAATGGGAAATGCGTCGATTTACGATGGCAAGCGACTTGCTCAGCCGGACGAGGTGGCAAACTACAAGACCGGCGATGGGCTGGAAAAGGCCTTTCTGTTGGCTAATATAATCCGCAAGAGAAATCCCGAACAGGATATTGAAATAACCGTAGATGATAGTGAAGTAATACTAAAAGGCCAGCGTGAGTATCGGTTTGAGTCAGATAAGGGATTTCAAAAACAGATTGATATCCCAGCTGGAAGCAAATTTTATTCGAATTGATTAGAAAAAGACGGCTATATGCTCAGATGTCCCGGACAAGACCAGAGATTTTGGAAGCCGGAGGATATCTTCGATGTGAAGTGTCCGAACTGCGGCGAAAAGGTAGAGTTCTTCAAAGACGAGCCGAAATTAAAGTGCCGCAAGTGTAAACATATAGTTTTTAATCCGAAGATAAGCCTTGACTGCGCCCAATGGTGTCAGTATGCTGAGCGGTGCGTTGGGCATTCTGCTGAATTCCAGGGGTTTTCTGATTAAGTAGCGAGCAGCTAATATAAGGAGTGAACGAAATGAGGATGCTTAAACCAAATGTCTATGCCGTTGGTGCGAATGACTGGGACAGAAGATTGTTTGATTCGCTTATTCCGCTGCCTGACGGCACGAGTTATAACGCATATCTGGTCAAAGGCAGCGACAAAACGGCACTGTTGGATGCTGTTGACCCGACGAAAAGCGATGTGCTGATAGAGAATCTGGTCAAAGCCGGCGCAGACAGGCTCGATTATGTTGTCGCCCATCATGGTGAGCAGGACCACTCCGGCGGAATACCGGATATATTGACGCTGTGGCCAGATGCAAAGGTGGTAACAAACTCGAAGTGCAAGGGGATGCTTGTCAATTTGTTGAATATCAGCGAGGATAAATTTATTACCGTTAATGACGGCCAGACACTTTCTTTGGGTGATAAGACACTGCAGTTTATATACATCCCCTGGGTTCACTGGCCGGAGACGATGGGTACTTACCTGCAGGAGGATAAGATACTGTTTCCGTGTGATTTCTTCGGCTCGCACCTCGCGACAAGCAATCTGTTCGTAGATGACGAGGCGGTTGTGTATGAGGCGGCAAAGAGATATTACGCTGAGATAATGATGCCTTTCAGGTCAGCTATAAAAAATAATCTGGAAAAGATTAAACCGCTTGATATCGAAATAATCGCTTCAAGTCACGGCCCTATCTATGATAAACCGGAGTTTATTATCAATGCTTATAAAGACTGGGTCAGCGACAGGGTCAAAAACGAGGTTGCGCTGCCGTATATTTCAATGCATGGAAGCGTGAGGAAAATGGTCGAGCATTTTGTCGAAGCCTTGATAGAAAGAGATATTACTGTAAAGCAATTCGACCTAACTCAAACAGATATTGGCAAGCTGGCAATGTCGTTGGTTGACGCTGCAACGATAGTGCTTGGCTCGCCGACGGTCTTGACCGGTGCGCATCCGAAGGTTGCATACGCTGCGATTTTGGCAAATGCACTTCGGCCGAAAACCAAATTTACCTCTATCATCGGCTCCTACGGATGGGGTGGTAAAATGGTAGAGCAGATAGCAGGGTTGATACCGAATCTTAAGGTGGAAATCCTTGAGCCGGTTGTGGCAAAAGGTTATCCTAAAGAAGATGATTTTACAGCTCTGGATAAATTGGCTGATGGGATATTGACCAAACATAAGGAACTTGGAATTGTTAAATGAAGGACGGAAGTAGAAAAATGAGTGTAGAATTCAATGCTTTTGAAGCTTTTCGGATAGCTGAGCAAATCGAACGCAACGGCGCCGGATTTTACCGTAAGGCTGCGGAATTATTTGATGACCCCGGAACTTGCAAAATGTTTCTCCAGTTAGCTGACTGGGAGAGCGGCCATGAAGGGGTCTTCTCTAATATGAGAAAGCAGCTTTCGGAAGAGGCGCCGGGGCAGCGGATATTCAAACTTGAAGATGTTCCTTTCGATCCTAAGGCGATGGCTGGCCTTGCGGTGTTCGGTAAAAAAGCCGAACCATCCATTGAATTAAGCGGCAAGGAGAGCATAATAGATATTCTGAAAATGGCTATTGAGAAGGAGAAAGATTCGATTGTATACTATACCGGCCTAACAGGCTTTGTTCCGGCCCAGGCCGGCAGAGACAAAATCGATGATATTATCAAGGAAGAGTATCGCCACATTAGAATCCTCAGCCAGTCGCTTCAGCAGAGAGAATAACCTAACCGTCAGGAGACTGCTGCCCTCATATTCAGGAACATATTAAAAGAAAGGAGTAACGGCAATGGACATATTCCAATACGCAATGCAGATGGAAAAAGATGGCGAAGATTACTATCGCCAGCTGGCTGACCGGACTGAGAATAAGGGATTAAAGACCATATTGACAATGTTAGCCGATGAGGAGGTCAAACATTACAACACCATAGAGGAAATGAAAACCGAAAAGCTGCAATTGGCACAAACCACAATCCTGGCTGATGCAAAAAATGTCTTTGTGCAAATCAAAGAGTCTAACGAGAATTTTGATTTTGACAGCAAACAGGCGGAGCTTTATAAAAAGGCACAGGATATCGAAAAGAAAAGCGAGGATTTCTATCGGGAAAAAGTAAATCAGGTAGAAAAAGAATATCAAAAGGAAATCTTTCTAAAATTGGCTGAGGAAGAAAAGAAACATTATTTTTTGCTTGAGAATATAATTCAGTTTGTGTCCCGCCCTGAGACCTGGCTTGAAAATGCCGAGTTCAATCACCTGGAGGAGTATTAGAAAGTCTCGATGCTTGATACTTCCGCCTTCGCTGACCCGTCCTCCGCAGTAGCTTTGCTACGGAGGGTGGAAGCTACGGCGGACAGGCGATTCTTGATACTCATTGTTGAGATATCCCGTTATATATCCGGAATTGTAAGTAGGAGATTGTAAGGGTGATTGGTGCAAAGGCAGCTAAAATAAAGGATGTGCTGAACAGACTCTACAGCAGGTACAACCATCGTGAATGTATAAAGCCGGACCCGCTGCAGTTTGTTTATCGTTATAGTGAGCCGTCTGATATGGAGGTGGCAGGGCTTTTGTCGGCGTCTCTTGCCTACGGCCGCGTCGGGCAGATTGAAAAAAGTCTCAACGAGCTATTTACCCGAATGGGGGCAAGCCCTTACGCATTTATTCTGGATTTCGATAAGGCAGGACGGCAAAAGCTAAGTTCCTTCAAACATCGTTTTACGACGGGTAAGGATATTGCGGATTTGCTTGCAATCTTAAAAAAGGTTTTGCAGAAAAATGAGAGTATAGAGAGGCATTTTTTGTCGGGATACGACAAGGGCGATGAGAATATCGTTCCGGCACTTACGAGATTTTGCGATTCGCTTTATGAAATATATGCAGAGCAACACGGCGCGCGGGTAAGTAATGGCTTGAAGTATCTATTAGCCAGTCCTGAAAGGGGCAGTGCCTGTAAACGGCTGAATCTTTTTTTGCGATGGATGGTAAGAGACGATGAGGTTGATACGGGATTATGGAAGGGCGTTGCTCAGGTGAAGCTGCTCGTGCCGGTCGATGTCCATATGGGCAGATTATGTAAAATTTTAGGTCTTTACGCTCGAAAGACTGTTTCTTTGAAAACAGCGGTTCAGATAACAAAGGGCTTTTCTGAGATTGAGCCGTCTGACCCGGTAAAATATGATTTTGCACTTAGCCGCGTCGGCATAACCGAGGGCTGTAACGGCAAATACAACCTGCGATGTAACGGTTGCGAGCTTGAAGAGTTTTGCCACGAAGGCACAAAGACACGAAGAAATTAAACCACGGATTTCGCAGATTACGCTGATTTGTCATTTATTTGCTACTCTATTTTTTTGCAAAAAATGTCTTCCAAAACCGCAGTTTTCTGTTCACTGTTTGTAGTGGAAGCAACTATCTTCATACCGATTGACCTAGTGATCTTTACTATTTGATATTTATCTCTTTTGTGCTCGAACGGTGCATTTCTGTCAAGGTTTGTGGTTTCACAAAGTTGTTTGAATATTATAAAACCTTCTGTATTTTCTACGGATCCGGTAACTTCACCTACAACATTACCATTTTGATAAATCTTATTCGGATCCCGTATGGCTATTACATCTACTTCAGGTTTTGCTTTTTTTAGGAATCTGGCGAAGGTTGCTTTTGGGTCAATTTGTGTAGACCAAGTCCATTTCAGAAATGTGACCTGATAATAAATCAAAACGCATATTACCAGAGTGATACCTATTTTCAACAATGTTTCCAAAATGTTTGCCTTCCTTTGTTTCCCCATCAAGCTATGCTTTTAGGGTTGTTTAGCTATACCGCTTTCGACTGGGCAATTTCTATATTTATTATCCTCTTGATTGTCTCCAAAGGCAAGCCGGAAATTTCCTGTTGAAAATCCGTGTAATCCTTCGACTGGTTCGACTTCGCTCACCACAGGTCGGCTTCGCCTCGCTCAGGACAGGTCTGCGAAATCTGTGGCTAAAATCTTCCCTGCTTTTTCACAATCTTTTGCGATTTGGGCGGAAAGCTGTTTTTCACTATCGAATTTCTGCTGGCTGCGGATTCGCTCGATGAAATCCATAGCGAGCCATTTGCCGTATGAATCGCCAACATCGCCGGATAGTAAATGGGCTTCTATTGCAAGCGAATGGTTACTGGTGAGGGTTTGTGCCCTGCCGATGCTAAAGGCAGCAGGGATCTTTTCTTTGGCTGTGCAAACATATTCGGCACTATCACCGATTTCGACAAAGCCGGCATATACACCCTCTGCGGGGGTGAGCTGCTTTAACGGCTGTAAATTCAGCGTTGGAAAGCCAAGCTCCTTTCCTTTACCGTGCCCCGGAACAATCTGGCCAATCAGCCGGTAAGGCCTGCCTAATGCAATAGCGGCGTCAGCTATGCTGCCGGTTTCAAGCAAATTGCGAATTAGTGTGCTTGAGATTTGGACCATTTGTCCGGTTGATAGTTTAATCTCTTTAGCTTCAACAAGTAAGACCTCAAAGCCCTTCTCATCTGCTAATTTTTGAAGCGAATCGATGTTACCTGTCCGGCCAGAGCCGAAGTTAAAGCTTTCGCCCTCAGCTACAATGCTCGGCTGAATACCTTTAACGATGAACTGTTCCACATAATCTTGCGGTGAAAGGGCAAGAAGGTCAGGTGTGCTTTTCTGAATAAGAAGACAATCCACTTTTAATTCGGCAAGAAGATGTTTTTTCAGCTCCAATGGTGTCAGAATGCCGGGGGCTTTTTGCGGATGTAAAATAGCAAGTGGATGCGGGTTAAAGGTCATCGCCACCAATCGAACCTGCCTTTTGTCGGCGGTTTGTCTGGCAGCGGTAAGAATTTCCTGATGGCCGAGATGGACACCATCGAAATTGCCAATAGTCAGGACACAGCCATGGCTGATTTTCTTGATATCGGATATTGTCTCTATAATTTTCATCGAGCATCAATTTACCTGCCTGAGATGAAATCTGCAACGTTTTTTAGGCTATAACAGCACTAATGGGCCTGGAATCCACCCATCAGAACAGAAACCGCAGGTTGATGCAGAAAGAAAAAATTTAAATAAATTTGCAACTTAGTTGCAAATTTATCGTATAGGGTATAAAATGCGGTTTGTGCAAATAAATTGAGGTTTAATAGCCGGTTTTACCAAAGGGTTAAAAATAGATGCAAAAAAGAATTGCTGTTATTTTGGCCGAACTGAAAAACCATGCACCGTTTACTTTGTTCGGCGCGCTTACAGGCATCGTTTTGATGCTGCTGTTTAGAAACACCCAGGAGCACACAAGTCATACATTGTTCTACATATTTCACCCTGCCCATGTGGTTCTCAGCGCAATGGTTACGGCATCTATGTTTAAGCTACACGCAAAAAAAACCAGGTTCCTTGTGGTTTTGATAATCGGTTATATCGGCTCGCTCGGTATCGCTACTGTTAGTGATTCGCTGATTCCATACGTTGGCGAGCTTTTGCTGGGTCTTCACGCCCACAGCCATATAGGTTTTATCGAGTGCTGGTATATAGTCAATCCTGCTGCCATTTTGGGAGTTTTAATTGCCTATCTCTGGCCTAAAACAAAATTTCCACATTCAGGGCACGTCTTATTGAGTACCTGGGCTTCCTTATTTCATATCCTTATGGCTGTAGAAGGCAGCATATCCGTTTTTACCAGCATTGTGATATTTATCTTTCTGTTTATTGCTGTGTGGCTGCCCTGTTGCATTAGTGATATTGTTTTTCCGCTGTTGTTTGTCAACTCGGAAACGAGTGTCTCGCACGCACATAAATAGCTCTTGGAGGTGTGATAATGAAGTCGAATTTGTCTGACGACATTTATCCGCCCAAAATACGGCGGATTTATCCGCCGTCCGTGGGGCGGAGTCAAGATTTGGATTTACAAGCAGAGCGGATGCTAAAAGCGGCAAAACTATACTGCACAAAATGCCGAGCGGCGATATTGAAAGTTCTAACAAAAGCAGACAAGCCACTTAGCCAGGAGCAGATTGCACAGCGGTTAGGTAAGAACCGACTCAATAAAGTTACGATTTACCGCACTTTAGAGAGTTTCTGCAAGGCGGGTCTGGTACATAAGGCATTTATACATAAAAGAGCAGTGCATTTCGAGCTTGCCAATCGCTGCGGTGAAATTCGGTGCCATCCTCACTTTACCTGCAAAAGCTGCGGGGTAACTAACTGTTTGGCTGGACTATCCATCCCGCTTGTTAAAGGTTTGAAAAAAGGTTTTGTTATTCACCGTCAGCAGGTTCGCCTTGAAGGCCTGTGTCCTCAGTGTTCTTAAAAAGCCGGAAATCATCTTAAAAATTTGTATAACCACATTACATATCAAATAATAATTCTTCAAATCTGATTATGGACGAGACAATAGGTTACAGTTAAAATAATCTATATGAAAGTATATCCGTTAAAGTTTAATCCCATATACAAGCAGCGTATATGGGGCGGCCAGAAGTTGCGAGAGGTCTTAGCGACAAGGATATACCCCCCGATGAAAAGATAGGCGAAAGCTGGGAAGTAGCTGATTTGGTAAAGATTGGATTGAATTGGCCCAAAACCCTGGACGATTAGTGAACACAAAAAAGGAAAGATATAATATGCATGGCAGGAAGCTACTTAGAAAGCTACTGGCCGGGGTTCTACGTTTCTTCGCCTGGTGGGGAGGTATGTTTGCTATTTTAGGTGGAACAACAGGTGGTATTTGTCCGTTCTGTGGCCAGCCTGGCTGTATGGGCGGCCCAGCTTCAGTCGGATTTCTTGCCGGATTAGTCGCAATTATCATGTCCCTGCCAAAAAAATTATTCGGAAATCGGCATAAGGTTCGAAATTCTCCAGACCAGACATAAAATTTTGCGGCGAGTATGGACATTACGACTTTACGCACTAAAATAGCAAGGTATGAAACCATACCCCTTGAAATTCAAGCCGATATACAAGCAGCGTATATGGGGCGGCCAGAAGCTGCGAGAGGTCTTCGGCAAGGATATACCCCCTGATGAAAAAATCGGCGAGAGCTGGGAAGTAGCCGATTTGACGGATGATAAATCCGCCTTCGCCAGGGCTTCGGCGGACAAGTCCATAATTGCTAATGGTGAATTGGCTGGACAAACACTCAAATCGGTAATCGGAAAATACCCAAAACAAATAATGGGTGATGAAAATTTCTCAGGGCCTTTCCCGCTGCTGATTAAATTCCTTGATGCCGAAGATATTTTAAGCGTCCAGGTTCATCCTGATGAGCAGACCTGCCGACGTATGGGCAAGGGTCAGCCCAAGACCGAGTGCTGGTATATTATATTTGCTGCGCCGGGTGCGGTAATTTATAAAGGGCTGAAAAAAGGAGTAAGTAAAGAGCAATTTGCCGAAGCGATAAAGAAAGGAACTGTAGCTGATATGCTGGCGAAAGTGTCTGTTGAAGCAGGTCAGTGCCATTTTCTCCCAGCCGGTACCGCCCACAGTATTGGTGCGGGTCTTCTAATAGCTGAGATTCAGACACCCTCTGATACTACATATCGGGTTTTTGACTTCAACAGAGTTGACGACGCCGGAAAACCAAGGCAACTTCACATTGAAGAGGCATTGGAAAGTATCCACTTTGATATGTCCGAGGACGAGCTTTCGGTGACGACAGTAGGTCGGCTGGTAGATTGCGAGAGCTTTAAGATAGATAAAGGTCATCAGGCGAAAGATTGTGAGCTGCTTGTTTCACCGGGTAGAATGAGAACGCTGATTATTTTATCCGGCTTTGGGACAATTCTGCCAGCCGAAGGAAATCCCGTAGAATTCAGGGCGGGCGATTGCTTACTTATTCCTGCGGTTTATGAAGGAGCAATGCGGTTTGCTGATGATACACAGTATCTAACGGTAACAATTTAGCAGTCCCCACGTCTTCTTGTCGAAGACAAGAGCGGGGATTTTGTTTTTTAATAAGAGGCGAAAATGGCAAAGCAGGATAATAAAAAGAAAAGTCCGATTGCACTATTCTTATTGGTTTTTGCTGCAATTGCGATTTGGATGTTTATTGCCAATTATAGGTCGGTGCTTGTGCACGAACTTCCCAGCCCCGAAGGTGGTGCGGAGAAATTGTCAACTTATGGAAAGCAGCTTATAGCAATCTCTGTAAATAATGAGATTTACAGCTGGCTTTGGGATGATTTGTCTGAACGGCCTCAAATCAGCTCTATTAAAGCTCAAAAGGTTGTTGCTATGAGTTCTGACCGTCTCTTGCTTATTCTACCGGTTGCGAATGACGTACTCGTACTCAGTAATCTAAAAGGTGACAAGGAGTTAAGGCGGTTGTCGTTAGGTGTGAACAAAAAGTGCAAATTGCTACAGGCAAGTCCGAGCGGAAAATTTGCCGTTGCTGCACTTGAGATTGGCGATTTTGATAAGCGAGTTCAGCTTGTCATAATTGACCCTGACTTGACTTCTATCTGGCCAGTTGAGACAAAAACTATGGAGGAAGGGTTAGAATTAAATGACGTTGGCATATCGAATGACGGCAGTCTCATAGCAGCTGTTGGTGGGGGTGACAAAGGATGGCTGTTTGTTGCAGGTACAAATGACAGACAGCTGCTCTGGGAGCATTATGTAGAAGATTGCAATGAACTCAACAAAGTTGTCTTTTCGCCGGATGGAGAGACGGTTTATGCGTCGGAGTCGGGCAGGTGTGTATATATCTTCGATATTGTGGCTAAAAAGTTGGTTAAACGGTTGGAAATAGATAAATATAAAACGCCGGCAAACAATCCACAGACAATTTCGTGTATTGCAGTAAGTCCTGATGGTCGTCTGTTGGCTGCTGCCAGCTCGCCAAAATCAAAAGTGTGGATATGGGATGTCAAAACCGGTGAAAAGATTGATACTATCAGAACCGGTCACTTCTCGACTTGTAGTATAGCGTTTTCACCGGATTCATCATTGTTGGCTGGAACAAGTTTGATTAATAAACCATTGAAGATATGGAGAATTTCGAAATAGCTTTAAGCAGACAAATCAGTAGAAGTTGCGAGAAGTTAGATGTGGTGGTTCTTTCTTCGTAATATCGTGCAGAACCATAAAAGAAAATGAGCAATTCCGAAACTCATAATGATGCCCTCAGGTTTTCTCAGGTGAAGCTGGGAGTTGTATGTCCAATGGCTGATGAACGGTCAACCGCTGTTGAATTCGTCAGGGCGGTACTGGAGCAGTGCAAAGATTTTACATCTGTAAGGTTCTTTGCTATATTTGACAATAGTTGTAAAGACGGCACCTTTGAGCTACTTAAAGACCTGGAAACGAAACTATCTGAACTTCAAATAATTTGGGCTCCTGAAAATAAATGTGTAGTAGATGCATATATCTGGGGATACAGAGAAGCCCTTAATGCAGGTTGTGATTGGATATTAGAGATTGACAGCGGTTTCAGTCATCAGCCGTCAGAGGTTGGACGGTTTTTTGATAAAATGGCTCAAGGTTATGACTGTGTTTTTGGCAGCCGATTTTGCAAAGGTGGAAAGTTTTCAGAAGCCCCAATAGGCCGACGTTTTATCAGCTATACAGGCAGTATTCTAGCTAATCTTCTGCTTGGCACAAAACTCAAAGATATGACCAGCGGCTTTGAAATGTTTACCAGCGCTGCTTTGCGAAAAGTTCTGGATAGGGGAATTCGGTCTCGTGGCCATTTTTTCCAGACGGAAATAAAAGCATATTGTCGAAATATGCGAATAGTTGAGGTGCCAATACATTATCGAGCACCCAGTCAACGCGTAACTGGTGGTGTTGTTTTGGATGCTTTTAAAAATTTATTTCATTTGTTTCGGGAAAGACTTGTTGGGAATCTATAGTTTATGAAAGATAAAGTTTCTATCGTCGTAACTTCTATTTCCGGTCATAATAAGGCCCTTGGAGATTTGGCGCTTGGTTGTAGAGAAAGAAATTACCATTTTATCGTTATAGGCGACGAGGCCAGCCCTGCGGATTTTCATATTGACGGTTGTGATTTTTACGGCCTTCAGAAACAGAAGGAAACAGGTTTAAAGTTTGCTCGTCTGTGCCCGACAAGGCACTATGCTCGTAAGAATATTGGCTACCTTTTGGCAATTCGCAACGGTGCATCGATAATTATTGAAACCGACGATGACAATATCCCTTGCCAACAGTTCTGGTCCCAGCGGCAGCGAGTTCAAAATGTAGCTGTGCCTGAAAATGGAGGCTGGATAAACGTTTACAGATATTTTTCCGACCGGAATATTTGGCCACGTGGATTTCCTCTTGAGCATCTCCAGAGGCAAATTCCTTCGTATGAATCGCTTGATGTAATGGATATCGATTGCCCGATTCAACAGGGATTGGCCGATGATAATCCTGATGTTGATGCTGTATACCGCCTGATTTTACCTCTGCCACAAACCTTTAGAAAAGACCGGCGGATTGCGCTAACCGAAGGTTCGTGGTGTCCCTTTAGCAGCCAAAACACGAGCTGGTGGGAGGATGTGTTTGAACTGCTTTATTTGCCGGCCTATTGTTCTTTTCGAATGACAGACATCTGGCGGAGCTTCATCGCCCAGAAAATTGCCTGGCTTAATGGTTGGGCGATTTTATTTCACGAGCCTACTATGAGACAGCGGCGCAACGTGCATAATCTTCTGCGTGACTTCGATGACGAGATACCCGGCTATCTACACAATAGTGAAATCCGCGAGGCTTTAGAGATTTTGCCACTGCAAGCAGGGGTTGAGAAAATCAGCGATAATCTTAAAGTTTGTTATGAAAAATTAGTTAGTATGTCCCTGATTGGTCGGGAAGAATTAGAGCTGCTTGATGCCTGGCTTGAGGATATTAAGCAGCTCCGCTAATCTACAGGTAATTGGGACCATCCAAGCGCATGCAAATAAAAGATGAAAATAGTTTCTTCACTCACAAAAATCTCGCCACAAGTTATTTTGCTGTCTTTTTAGCTGCGGCTGTACTTTATATAGCGAGCTGCGCGCCGGGTGTGCTCTGGCAGGACAGCGGAATGTACCAGTACCGAATCTGGCATAACGATATTGAGGGTGGACTTGGCCTGGCTCTCTCACATCCACTTTACCATATTATTGGGATAGGCGTGAAATATATCTCTTTGGGTGAACTCGCATACAGGATAAATTTGATTTCAGCGATTACCGCAGCATTCACAATTGCGAATCTATTTTTGCTACTGCGATTGTGGCTTAACAAGATTTTGCCTGCAGTTATTGCTGCTGTTACACTGGCGCTTTCCCATACAATTTGGCTAAACGCTTCGATTGCTGAGGTTTATACACTTTATACAGCGTTATTCACGGCTGAATTGGTACTTTTGCTGCAGTATCTTAAAAGTAAACGCATTGGTTATCTGTATCTGCTTGGGCTTTTTAACGGCTTAGCAATTGCCAATCATATGTGGGGTGTTATCGCCTTTACCTGCTATTTGGTGTTTTTGATAGCTTTATTAGTTCAAAGACAAATCAGGTTAAGGCACTTTGTGGTTATGGCCATGCTGTGGATTATCGGCACGGCACCATACGAGTATCTAATCATAAAGAATATCATTCAAACCGGTGATTTTACAGCTACTTTGGCTTCTGTATTTTTCGGTAAAAGCTGGCAAGGAGACGTTCTCAACACTGCTCTTTCAGCCAAGCTTATAAAAGAAGATTTCATCCTCATGGCCTACAATTTCCCCACACCTAATATCATTTTTTTCTTTATAGGTTTGTATGGTCTGAAGAAGGTGTCACCGAGCCTTAGTTTCACAAAGGTTCTTTTGGCGTTGTTATTGTTTTTTTTTGTATTTGCTTTTCGATATACTGTTCCGGATAGATACGCATTTTTTATGCCCTTTTATTGTTTAGTCGCAGTATTCATCGGGGTGGGAATACACCTTCTTTTCAAGCAGTATCCTCGAAAGGTATATGTGATTGTGATTTTAGCGTTTGCATTGCTGCCATTGGCAGCGTACAAATTTGTGCCGGTTGTAGCTGAGCAACGGGGAATTAATTTGGGGACAAAGAGAACGATTCCATACCGAAATGACTATATATGGTTTTTGCAGCCGTGGAAAGCCGGCTACAACGGCCCGGAACAATTCGCTAAGGAAGCTTTAGCTCGTGTTGAAAAAGAGGCAATAATAATTGCTGATGGTACCACCGTTTATCCACTCTGGTATGTTCAAGAAGTTAAAGGAGCAGCTCCCGATGTAAAAATTATCTCGAAGCATGGAAGCTATAGAAACCCAATTGCCTTTCCTACAATGGATAATATTGTGGAGTTGATAACCGGTCGGGCAGTTTACGTTATATCGCCTATAGCGGGTTATTGTCCAGGTTTTTTGCTGGAGCAGTATGAATTTGAAAAAAAAGGTGTTCTTTGGAAGGTAGTTGAGTAACACAAAAACTATCAATCTTCTTTATGAATTGCTCCTCTCAGACCCTCCATTTTTAAGTAACCTTTTTTCCAGACCAAAATGGCTGAAATCGCGAAAACAAAAAAATATACAACCGCAGCGTATCTTGTCCTTATCTGGCTCATCGAAAGACCTATAGCAGCATAAAGGCCGGCGAGCACATAAGAAATAGCAACTGTCTTTTTTAGAGGTATTCCTCTATCTATCATCTGGTCGTAAATATGGCCACGGTCGGAAACAAATAAAGGCCTGTGATTAAGCAATCTCCTTGCCAATGCAACGGCAGTATCGAGAATCGGCAGGCCAAAGACAACGATTGAAGCCATCCACCATCGCGGAATTTGCTCGGCAAATAAAATCATCATCGCAGCTATTACAAAACCCAGCATCATACTGCCTGCATCGCCCATAAATATCTTGGCTGGATACCGGTTGAAAGGCAAAAAGCCGAAGACGCATCCTACAAGCCCAAGACAAATTATAATCCGCATAGGGTCACCGACTTCACTGGATTCCCAGGTAGCCAGATGTATTGATAGAAGTAGCATAGCAATAGTAATAATTGCCGTCACTCCTGCACAAAGGCCATCAAGCCCATCAAGCAGATTTAATGAATTCGTTGCGCCAACCACGAAGATAATTACGACAGGAACTGCCAAAATCATTTCAATATATTGAGGTATTTCCCAGCTGAGCAGGTTGGTGAAGTGATGCAATGTCGGTCTGATGCCACCGGCCAATAAAAAAGCTGCAGCAAAGATCTGTCCGAGGATTTTCCGGCCCGGCGTCAGCTCAAACAGGTCGTCAGTCAAGCCGACCAGACAAGCGATTGCAGCCCCAGCAAGTATACACAAAAGAGGCCTGAGTGTGGCAACGAAATATTCGTGATTCCGCAAACATAAGATGCCAACGAGTAAACTGACAGTGAAACCAAGAAGCATTCCGAGTCCGCCAAGATAAGCTACAGGTTCTTTATGTGTCTTGACAAGGTCATCAGGTCTGTCAACGATTCCGAACTTTACGGCAATCTTTTTGCACAGCCAAGTGGCTGCTAATGCGAATACAAAAGATGATACCAGTACTGGCCAGAACTGTACCACCCATGTAATTTCCCTCTTCGGACCGATTAACTGGTCAAATATCATTTTTTACCCCGATTTTTGGAAGGATTTTCGACCCAAACTTCACCGTCATAGCGAAGCATAATCAAATTATCTTTGAAGCCATTAAAACGGATATTTGTTTTTCTTCCAAGCAGTTCCTGCAATATCCATTTTGGGAAGTTAGCCCCTGCTTTAATCGACAAAGGTACTCCACCTCCGAATCGTGGATTTATCTCGATGAATTTTATCTTGTCGCCGCAGGTTAGAAACGATTGCAGCGTTATGACGCCTGGTCCTGCCCCGAGCGCCTCGACCAATTTTGCAGATTCACTCATAATTTGAGGATGTTTCACCACCTGTCCCTTGCTCACCTCGCCGGCTCTGACCTCAATGCGTTTTCTCGGAACGACGCATCGGGCCTTCATATTAAAGTCAACGTATACATCACAGGTGTGTTCAGTACCATCGATAAATTCCTGGTAAATTGCATTTGGCACCCTTTTCGCAAAGAGTAACAACTCTTTGCGATTTCTCACAACTGCGTTTCCTCTACTGGCATAGCCATCCCAGGGCTTTACAAAGCAAGGCCAGTTGAGCTTCTCTTTCGCAAGTGCGGAACGAATACTCATAGTAACAGGAGTGTCAAATCCATTTTTCAGCAGAAATCGGTATGTTTTCCTCTTGTCCTGACAAACATCGACTACATCAGGCGTTGAGATAAGCACACAACAGCCCAGCGCCGCAAATTTTGGCTTGTTTTGAGCCAGAAGTTTCAGGTCTAAATCAACGGTAGGAATAAGCAGTTTTACTCTGTTGGTTTTGACAATGGTCAATAACTGCTTGATATAACCAGTGTGCGCAGTCGGTTTTACTAAAAAACCTTTGTCACACAATTGCATGGCAGAACTTAGCTCTGTGGTGTCTGTGCCAAAAAACGAGGCGTTTATATTCAGTTGTTTTGCCGCCCGACGAAAACTATTGAGCAGAGAGACTCGCCTGCCGATACAGGTGAACAAAACGCTCAAATTATTTCCAGTTTTAGATTTCTGATTTTCGATGTTTAACTACCAATCAATTCCAAATATTCAATTTTTCAGTTTTTATCGTCTATTTTCAGCCGTATTCTAACCAAAAATAGGGAAATTGTCAAAGTTTATTTTCCGATTTTCTTCTCTGTGATTAAAGGTAACAGGCCGCAAATAAATTTTCCAAGTACCACTGCCATCCTGGCCGTGGTATCACGGGCTGCCCCTCGACTCTGCTCGGGGCGGTGAGCTTGTCGAACCGGAAGCCCGTGATACTAAGACGTGATAGTGGCCGTCTTGGGCTTGACAAAGATAGCTGGCAGTGTAAACTACATGTCTTCACGGGCTGCCCCTCGACTCCGCTCGGGGCGGTGAGCCTGTCGAACCGGAAGCCCGTGATACGTTTGAAAGGGTCTTAATGCGTGTTCCAATACTGGATTTGAAGGCACAATATGCCGCGTATAAGGACGAAGCTATCCGGGCAATCAATGAGGTTTGTGAAAGTCAGTCGTTTTCTCTTGGTCCTGCTGTGGCAGAATTTGAAGAAAAAATCACAGCATATTGCAACTGTAAATATGCAATTGGGCTCTCAAGTGGGACAGATGCACTACTGGTTAGTTTGATGGCGTTGGAGATAAAACCGGGTGACGAAGTTATAACCACCCCTTTCACCTTCTTCTCCACTGCCAGCTCTATCGTTAGAGTCGGAGCGAAACCTGTCTTTGTGGATATCGAACCCGACTCTTACAACGTTGACACGGGCCGTATCGAGGAGATGATAACCGAAAAAACAAGAGCGATTATTCCAGTGCATTTATATGGGCAGGTCGCCCAAATGAAATACATTGTGGAAATTGCCAAACGCCACAACCTTGTTGTTATTGAAGATGCTGCGCAAGCAATTGGAGCAACCCAGGACGGAATCAACTGCGGCAATTTCGGTGATTTGGGGTGCTTTTCGTTTTACCCAAGCAAGAATCTCGGCGGTTTCGGCGATGGTGGATTGGTAACAACCAACAGTGAGATACTTGCGGGAAAAGTCAAGATTTTACGCAACCACGGTCAAAATCCCGCTTACTTTTATAAAATGATTGGTGGCAACTTTCGCCTTGATAGCATCCAGGCCGCAATCCTGACCGTCAAACTCAAATACCTTGACAGATGGAATGAAAAACGAAGACAAAACGCTGCTCTCTATGATAATATCTTTGCCAATTCACTGGTTAAAGTGCCGAAGATTGACACAAACAACATCAGCATGTATCACCAGTACACCATCGCTGTACCCGAAAGAGACCAGCTGCAAAAGTTCCTGGCAGAGAATGAAATTGGCTCAGCAATATTTTACCCAAAGCCGTTGCATTTGCAGGATTGCTTCAGTGAGCTTGGATACAAAGAAGGTGATTTGCCTGTTGCTGAACGGCTTTGCGAAGAGGTTTTATCGCTGCCGATTTATCCGGAGCTGACCACAGAGCAAATCGAATATGTTGCCAAAACAGTACTTAAATTTTATGGGTTAGATTAGTAAACCCAGGAGAATAAAGTTGCTCAAACCAAGTGAAAATCCGCCTATTGTTTGGCCTGAAATAGAATCGATTCGTGATTTTACCGGTTTATGGTGGGTTGCTCATACAAAGAGCAGAAACGAAAAAGCCCTTGCACAAGATTTGGTTCACAAAAATATTAGTTACTTTCTTCCGATGTCCTGGAAAGTCCGGCATCAACGGGGCAGAACGCTGCGTTCGCTTTTGCCGCTATTTAGCGGATACTTGTTCTTCTGTGGCCAAGAGAATCAGCGGATTGAACTATTGCGAACAAATCGCGTAGCGAATCTAATCGAAGTCAAAGACCAGAAGAAACTGCTTGACGAGCTGCTGCAATTTGAGCAGGCTCTCCGAGCAGGTGCTCCTTTAGCGCCGTATAAGTATATCAAGGCAGGCCGGCGCTGCCGGGTTATAGCAGGCCCTTTAATTGATTTGCAGGGTATTGTCGTCAGAACTAAAAATGCTGCACGTCTTGTCCTTAAGATAGATATGCTTGGACAAGCAGCGAGTGTTGAAATAGATATTGATATGATAGAGATTCTTGAAGCGTAGCACGGGCTTCCATCCCGTGTTTTTGGAAAACATGGCCAAGAGATGGCCGTGCTACAAGGAGTTAGCAAAATGAATGTTTGTGTGGTAGGCGTTGGTTACGTCGGATTAGTGACGGCAGGATGCTTGGCAGAAGCTGGCAGCAATGTTGTATGTGTTGATAATGATAGCGAAAAAATTGCCGCCTTGAAGAATGGAGTAATTCCTGTTTATGAGCCGGGCCTGAATGAGATAGTCAAGCACAATGAAAAGCTCGGTCGATTACACTTTACAACTGACCTGAAATATGGGCTGGACGATTCGCTTATTGTCTTTATCGCGGTCGGTACTCCGTCGACTGAGGATGGCTCGGCAGATATATCGGCTGTTCTTTCGGTCGCTGCCGAAATAGGCGAAAAAACATGTGACTATCGAATTATTGCAACAAAGAGCACTGTGCCGGTGGGCACGTGGAAAAAGGTGACAGATACAATAAAAAAGAAAACCAAAATCCCGTTCGATTACGTAAGCAATCCGGAGTTTTTGAAAGAGGGTGCTGCCGTTGAGGATTTTATGCGGCCCGACAGAATTATCATAGGCACAACCAACCCGGCCGTTCGAGAAATCATGAAACAGCTCTACAGCCCATTTATGCGAAAAAGCAGCAGAATCTTATTTATGGACCCGGCTTCGGCTGAAATGACAAAATACGCATCCAACCTTATGCTGGCGACAAGAATCTCATTTATGAATGAACTTTCAGTGCTTTGTGAGAAGCTCGGCGCAGATGTCGAGCTGGTCAGACAAGGCATCGGCAGCGATTCGCGAGTTGGCTCGGCCTTTCTTTTTCCGGGTGTCGGATTTGGCGGTAGCTGCCTGCCGAAAGATATTCGAGCACTAATTCATACCGGCTCAAAATATGGTGTTGAAATGGCCATAGCTAAATCTGTTCAGCAGGTAAACATAAATCAACAGCAGCGATTTGCACAACGCGTTATTGACTTTTTTAAGGGCAAGGAAGACAAGACCGTATTGGCTGTATGGGGATTGTCTTTCAAGGCAAAAACCGATGATGTGAGGGAATCGCCGGCAATTTACTGCATAAAGAAATTTCTCGATTGTAAGATTAAAATAAAAGCTTATGACCCTGAAGCGGCTTCCGCGGCACTGGCAGCTTTGAATGGCAAAATAGAGACATTTCAAAACGGATACGATGCGCTTGACGACGCTGATGCGCTTGTTATTTTCACGGACTGGCAGGAATTTAGAAATCCTGATTTCGAAGCTATTGCAGCAAGACTAAAAAAGCCGGTTATCTTTGACGGCAGAAATCTTTATGACCCTGCTTACGTAAAAAAACAGGGAATTGAATACCACTCTATCGGTAGAGTATAGCTGTTTGTTTGGCGGAGTCACTGGTCTGCTGCGACGGGCTTCGCACGGCAACGAAAAACACTATATTTAGCCCCACGCCTGCCCTGAGTAGTGTCGAAGGGTTTTACGTGGGGTTTTGACCACGAAGATTTAAGGAAAAGATTATGGACATCGTTATTAAAAGTTTAGGTATAGTTATCATTCTTATCGGGATTGTGTATTTGCTGAAGCCCGATGTTATGAAATGGCTGATGGAATTCTTCAAACAAGGCAAACGAATATATTTAGCTGGGCTAATAAGATTTGCCCTGGCGGTTGCATTTTTTTCTGCTTACCGGGATTGCGACCAACGTTGGATAATATTTGCTTTTGGGATTCTTTTCTTAATAGGAGGCCTGCTGATATTTATACTCGGGCCCGAAAAGATTAAACGGATTCTTGATTGGTGGCAAAAACAATCTGTTCTACTTCTTCGAGTTATGGCTGTACTAACTCTGGCCATCGGAGCGGTCATTATTTTTTCAGCGTAAGGTAAGGTCTTATGAAAGCATTGGTAACAGGGGCTGCGGGTTTTATCGGTTCGCATCTGTGTGAGCGTCTTCTCGCCGATGGCTTGGCTGTTGTTGGTGTTGATAACTTTGATGATTTTTATGACCCTCAAGTCAAACGCCAAAACATCACCGGTTGTTTGGCAAATAAGAATTTCCAGCTCGTCGAAGCAGACATTCGCGATAGTGCTGCTATGGAAAAAGCGGTTAGCGATGGTATTGAGATAATCGTGCATTTGGCAGCCAGAGCCGGTGTCAGGCCGTCAATCGCCCAGCCGCTGCTTTACGCCGATGTCAACATAAATGGAACAATGGTATTGCTTGAGGTGGCAAAAAAACACAAAATTGATAAATTTATATTCGGCTCAAGCTCAAGTGTTTATGGCAACAATGAAAAAGTCCCTTTTTCTGAGGATGATAACGTTGATTTTCCCATCTCGCCCTATGCCGCGACCAAGAAAGCAGGCGAGCTTATCTGTCATACGTATCATCATCTTTATGCAATTAACGTAATCTGTCTGCGGTTTTTCACCGTTTATGGACCTCGACAAAGACCGGATTTAGCCATACACAAATTCGCTAAGCTTATCGAACAAGATAAACCCATACCAATCTTCGGCGATGGTACTATGATGCGTGACTTTACATATATCAATGACATAATTGATGGCACAATCGCAGCAATAAAAAAACTCTGTTTCAATATCCAAGCCACGAGTCACGGATTCACGATTTACAATCTTGGCGAATCAAGACCGATAAAAGTCAATGATTTAGTCGCCGAAATCGAAATTGCAAATGGCAAAAAAGCAATTAAAGAATACCTGCCACCTCAGCCGGGTGATGTCGAACGCACTTATGCCGATGTTACTAAGGCAATCAGAGAATTGGGCTATAATCCTAAGACAACTATCGAACAAGGCCTGGCAGAGTTTGTTAGATGGTTAAGGCGGGGTGAGTAAATATCCCTGACTATTTTTTTCTGCCTTTTTCTGGTTAAATTTGGTATAATATTACATATTGGCTGCTGAGGTCGACGGACAGAGGGTGGGTAGACTGAAGGAGGATGGTCACCATCGCGTCCCCTATAAATTAATTCAAACGCTATGAAGTATACGGCTGCGAAAAGTTTGGTATATTTGCTGGTTTTG
>CAZUPG010000003.1:21074-21327 GCA_964622085.1 uncultured Pirellulales bacterium
TAACAGCTTTTTTATTCTGGCCGGTAGATTCGGCTCCGGGTGTTGTTTTGCATCCTGAGGGTGAGCCGAACCTTGTAACCTGGACGGATAGACCTGCTGACGATGTTGTCGGTCGCTGGGGCAGTAACGCCAGCTGCATCGCAGTGTCATCAAACTGTGTCATAACAGTGCGGCATGCCGGCGGTGGTGTTAATACGCCGGTTGAGATTGGTGGCAAGTCATATACTATCGCGCAGATATGGAACCATAGTAC
>CAZUPG010000004.1:0-19886 GCA_964622085.1 uncultured Pirellulales bacterium
CGGTTCGGTTGCGCTTCTTATGAATAATCCATATAAAAAGGTTGATATAGAATCGTTTGATTTCGATATTCGTGTAGTGCCGGAAAGCATTATTTCACATATATGGTCGGCTGACTTGTCTGATTCGGAGGTTAAAGCAGGCGACCGAATCGATATTGATGTAGTTGTGGAATCCTTCCTGGCGGGCAAGCAGAAATACCAATTCAGCTTCGAAATACCCGAATATCTAACTCCTGGAAGATATAAGCTGGTTGTGTGTGGCTCAAAGGGCTATAGGCGGTTTCTTAGGAAAGCTGTACCGCACAAATTTACCGCACAAAGTTTTCCGGGTTTGATTGAGGCCTTAAATCATTCCTTGCGAATAAAACGAGATAAATTGTATTGTCTTTTGATTTTACCACCAGGTGGTGTTACGGTGGAAAAGGCTGAGCTGCCTGATTTGCCTGCGACAAAGGCATTGGTCTTGCAGAATATGAAAAGGACGCTGAAAACCCAGCCATATCGACATTGGCTCGAAAGAAGCTTAGAAACCGAAACAGTTGTTGTTGACGAAAAAGTTTTGGGTGTAACGGTAGAAAAATAAAACCAAAAACTTAAAGCTAAAAACCATAACTAAAAACTTAAAACTTTTTGGGAATCTGTGCTGTGACTTTGCACTTTTTACTTTTAGCTTTTAGTTTCAATTGGCCGTTAATATATTATTTTAAATTTGGGAGTTGTTATGAAAGGCAAAAAAATGGTAGTCCCGAAAGCTAAAAATCACAATTCAAATTTCAAAATTTTAATTTTAAGTTTTAAGCTTTGGTTTTGCATTTTGCCCTTTTCGCTTTGCATTTGTTTTGCTGTTAGCAGTAAGGTTACGCGTCAGACAAGCAGTTCTGACTTATTAAAAGGCCAAACCAAAGATATTGTGATTGGTTCACGAGGAACTATTCAGCTTGGCCGGGCAGCCGAGGTGCTGATTGAGGGCTTTGCGGATTTTGAAGATGTTTGGTCGATAAATAGCATCGTTGTAGGTGGTGGAACGGTTTATTTCGGCACAAGCCCTAACGGTGGTATTTACAAGTACAGTCTGAACGAACTGAAAAGGATTTATCCAGTCGAATCAAAGCAAAACTTACCCGGCCCGCCGTCTCAGGCGCCAAATGATGTGAACGAGCCTGAGACGGGTAATTCTGAGGTCGAGGAATATCTATTGAACGAGCATATTTTCGCAATGGAAACGGATGTTTCCGGCAGGATTTTAGCCGGTATAAGTGGTAAACAATGTAGCCTATATCGATTCGAAGCGGACAAGGCAGAAATAATTTTTGAGCCAAATGATGCTAAAGGGACCCCGCCTTGCGGGGGGACCAAATATATCTTTGTGATAGCAACCGACGATGCAGGTAATATCTATTTAGGGACGGGGCCGGAGGGCAAGGTTTACATGCTTGACTCCTTTGGCAAAGAAGCTCGGCTTATTTACGACAGCCGTGACAAAAACATACTTTCGCTGGTGGTTGGAGAACGTGGCTTTGTTTATGCCGGAAGCGATAGCAGAGGGCTTGTGTATAAGATAAACCCGCGAACTGAAACAGCGACAGTTTTATATGATAGCGACCAACCGGAGATTACAGCACTATTAATAACCGGCGATGGCGATTTGTACGCGGCGGCGACGTCGGCTGAGATTGTTCAAACTCAAACGAAATTCGCTTCACGATTGCCGCTGGCCGGTCGGCCTGAAGTCGAGGAGCCGGAAGAAGAGGAAGAAGAAAAAGAAGGCGCCGACAAGGGCAAGGGAGGTTTCACGCTTAAAATTGCAAATACAAAAAAGAAAGCTGATGATAAGCTAAGCCCAAAACGATTAACGCTCCCTAAACCAACAAAGCAGGCAAAAGCCAGTTACGTATACAGGATAAGCAAAGACGGGTTCGTGAATAGTGTATTTAGTGAAACTGCTGTTTTTTTCTGCCTCGCCGAACAGGATAGAAAGTTGCTTGTCGGCACCGGAAACGACGCTCAGCTCTTTACAGTCGATTCAGCTTCAGAGCAGCAAACGGTTATTTATGAAGATGAGCAGTCGTCTCAAATAACAGCAGTAACCGTAGTCCGTGAAGATGTGTATCTTGGCACCGCAAACCCGGCGAAGTTGATAAAGTTAGGCACTGCCCTTGCTCGCGAGGGCACTTACACTTCTGACCTTATTGACGCTGGTCAGCCGGCCCAATGGGGCAAACTGCAAATCGAAGCGGATATTCCAAAAGGATGCAAGGTTCTGGTGGCTTCTCGTAGTGGAAATGTTAAGGATGTAAACGACCCTACTTTTTCGGACTGGACCGAACAGGTGGAGGTGAAAGAGCCGGTACAGCTGCGTTGTCCCTTGGGCAGGTTCTGTCAATATAAACTTGTGCTGCAAAGCGAAGATGGTACTAAAAGCCCTCTTATTAGGGAGGTTGCCGTTGCCAGCAGCGTACCGAATTTGGCGCCAAAGGTCAAGTCTGTCAGCGTTGACAGAATAGCCCAAAAACAAGGATTGTTCAAAATCAGCTATAAAACCAAAGATGAAAACGATGACAAGCTAATTTACGAGATAGGCTTTAGAAAAGTCGGAAGGGCAAACTGGATTGAGCTCAAAGACGAGCTTGAAGAGGACAGTTTTGAATGGGATGGTAAGACCGTTGAGGATGGACGATACGAGGTCAGGGTAACTGCAAGCGACGAGAGAAGCAATACTACCGCAACCAAGCTGACGGGTAGTAGAATAAGTGAGTCAGTAGTGGTTGATAATACCGGGCCGGTTATTAAAAAGCACGCTATCGAGAAAGATAACGAGACCTTAACGCTGAAACTGCAGGCATCCGATGAGTTTAGTGTGATAGGCAAGCTGGATTATACTATTGATAGTAATGCCGAGTGGATAGGCGCTATACCGGACGACCAGGTTTATGATACTACGGAGGAGGATTTTACGATTATGATTGAAAAATTACAGCTCGGTGAGCATATAATCACCGTTAGAATCAGTGATGATGTTGGCAATGAAACGTATAAAACTTTTGAGCTCAACTTGAATCGTGAATCGTGACTTGTGCCCCGAGTCCTGTGACTTGAGTGACGAGTCACGCCTGCCCTGAGCAAAGTCGAAGGGAGCGACGAGCGACTGATTGTGCGATATATTAAGTTTGAAAAGATATCTGAGACAGTCGAATCGCTTTGCATAGCAGCCGGTTATGAGCTTGGCGATGATGTTTTAGCTGCTCTTGAACAAGCGGCACAAAAAGAATCCAAACCTACAGCGGCCAAAATCCTGAATCAGCTTATCGAAAATGCCCGGCTCGCAAAGGCCGAATCAATACCATTATGTCAGGATACCGGCCTTGCAATAATCTTTGTGGACTGTGGAGCTGATGTGGCTGTCAAGCCCCCTGCCGGACACAAGCAAATGACGCTGGTTGATGCAATCAATGCCGGCGTCGAAGCCGGTTTTCGAAAAGGATATTTGCGAGCAAGCGTTGTCACTGACCCTTTAAATATCCGCAAGAATACCAATTCGAATACCCCTGCTATAATTCATCATACGATTGTACCTGGCGAGAAGCTAAAGCTAACTGTTATGCTCAAGGGCGGAGGGAGCGAAAACAAGAGCCGGTTCAAGATGTTCAGGCCTACGGCAGAAAGGCAGCAGATAGTTGATTGGATTGTTGATGTGGTCAAAGGTGCCGGCACTGATGCCTGTCCGCCGTTTATTGTTGGAGTAGGGATTGGCGGCGATTTCGAATTAAGCTGTTTGCTGGGTAAAAAGGCGCTTCTCAGGAATCTAAATCAGGCAAATACTGACAAGTTTTACGCTAAGCTTGAGACAGATTTACTTTTGGCAATCAATGCGCTCGGACTGGGTCCGCAGGGTCTTGGTGGTGATACCACCGCTTTGGCTTGTCTGGTCGAAGCCGCTGCCTGCCATATTGCATCACTGCCGGTAGCGGTTAACATTGAGTGTCATAGCCACAGGCACAAATCGGCGATTATCTAATTACTCAAACTCTCAAACCGACGAAGGACGCAAGGTGCTACATTATGGACAATCTCTAATCTCTAAAAGGCCGCCAGTATTTCTCAAATGAACCGCGCTCCATATCATCTGTATTATTCTGGTCGTTCCGGTCGAGGGCTGAGCGCACCTTACTAACGTGCCCATCCACAAATACCGCATTGACTGTACCGCTGTCGAGATCTCCTCTCGGAGCGCTGTGGAAGCTGCCGAACCAATCACGACCGTCGCCCCACAAACAGGTGTCGTTTAGAACGTAAGTACACTTAGGACGGCTTGGCCACATGTTCTCCTCAGCGAAGAAAAACACCTCCGCTTTACTCCTTGTTATGTCGGAAAGCGTAAGAGCACCCTTATAGCCCGGGGGGTTCTTTCTGCCCAACAAGGAGTTCATGCTGTAACTGAATTGAGGAACAACAGGTATGGCAGGATTGTGATCCAGATGTTCGTCACCCCTGTATTTGGCAAGAACTTTAAATGAGGGGCATAGGTGGCTTTTTATGTTCTTCAGGTAGGGCCAAAATTGGCCACCATATCCCGGGATGCTAGGTGACTGGCTCGCATCGTGCCATCGGCACCGGTAATCTGTGGGATACGTGTCTATGTCCGCGATAGCGGTCTGTGGATTCGGATAACAGCCGTCAAAATCGTCTATGTACATGGCCTGGGCCAATCCATACTGACGCAGATTGGCTCTGCAGGCTATTTCCTTTGCCTGCTCCTTGGCCCGCTGCAGAGCCGGCATCAATATCGCCATCAATAATGCAATGATAGCTATTACTACTAAAAGCTCTATTAAGGTAAACCCCGTTAGTCCTATGGACTCCTTGCGGAGAAACCTTTTACTTGCCCCGTTAGAAATCTTCATTTCTAACTGGGTAAAAGCGGCTCGTTTATTCATAATAATACTCCTTCGCCTGATACAAAATTTCATTATTCATTCAATATTCATTCAATAAGATGCGCGAAAACTGCCTTATGTTCCATTTTTTTTGCATTTTGTGTTATTTTAACGTCTTCTTCAACCACAACAACATAATATTATACTCAAACTAACTGTTTTTGCAACAAATTTTAACATAAGTAAGTATCAAACAATGACTTAAAAGAGTTTGTCATCCCCGCTCCTTCTTTCGCAGGTATGACAGCACGAATCGGTCAGTTTAAGCATTGTACCTTAAAGCCGAGTTTCATGCAACCTAAATTTTCAACTATTTTACGATTTACTCCGTTAGAAATAATTTTAACAGGGTGAAGGTTTACCCGCTAGTGGGTTAGAAGCCCCACCCGAGCTTTCTACCTGTGGCACAAGCTAACGGGGTTTACTACCCTTGCTAAATTTTGTTCCTGCCAAAGGAGCACTCCTGCTTCGTAGCGAAGGAGCTTCCACCCTCCGTAGCAAAGCTACTGCGGAGGACGGGTCGCTACTTCGCAGGGTAGCATAATACCTAATATACTTAGAGCGTCTAACAAAATGAACAGTCTCGCACTATACCAGCAACGAGATTGCTTAGTCGCTATGCTCCTCGCAATGACATCATCCATAAGATTTCTACAAAGCAACGGAGCATTAGAAATTCTAAGGCATTTTTAGCTTGCAAATGCCGGCAATATATGTTATATTACCTGTGCACCTGTGCGAGCACTTTATCTTCTGTATTTGTTGTGGGAAAAAATTATGTACATACCCGGATTTACAGCGGATTTTTCGTTAAGTCCATCGTGCTTGTTGTCGGCAGGTATTAATCCGGTCTCATCTACAGGGATACTGCCTTTTAATCCTGTCAAACTTGTCTTGCTCGTGGCGTGGGTATATCTTTGCCTGTATTTCGTCCGATTCATTCAGTTCAGCCCCTTAGTGCCAAAAAAATACAAATCAATTGCTTCTATCCTCACTCTTTTTACGGGACCGCTCCTTTTGCTTGTTTTGTTTATAATCGATTCAGCAAAGAAATCCTCTATAAGTGGTGACAACATATTTGTGCTCATAAAACAACAGCTAAAAAATATAGTTACCAATATACGTTCTCGACGGGTTGGTTCTGCCAAAGACGATTCAGCCATCAAGCTGCTTAATTCATCAGGCCACGAGCTCAAGGAGATATATGGACACGGAAGCGGTGAGCGACAAGACAGCCATATTCTTAACCTGACCGAGAAAATTATCGCAGACGCCCTTGACCTGCGGGCCAGTGATATTCTTATCGACCCAAAAGATGAGTCTATGTACACAATTAGGCTGCGAATAGACGGTGTGCTTAGAACCGTAAAAAAACTCGATGCTAATATATCCAGAGCGGTTGTAAATAGTATAAAAGCTGTTTCGAGTATGGACATCTCGGAAAAAAGAAGGCCTCAGGACGGCGCCTTTATCGCAAAAAGGGCTGAGACAGCCACCTCATTTCGGGTTGC
This sequence comes from uncultured Pirellulales bacterium, assembly GCA_964622085.1. GTDB lineage: Bacteria > Planctomycetota > Phycisphaerae > Sedimentisphaerales > Anaerobacaceae > CAZBWE01. The sequence goes on from CAZUPG010000004.1 coordinate 6,446, forward strand.
AAGTGCCGGTGTCGTTAACGGCGAAAAGTTGTCGATAAGGATACTGAACCAAAATGCCGGCACGTTTAAACTGACAGACGTCGGATTGACAAATAAGCAGTATACAATTATCAAAAGCGCAATGAATAAACCAAATGGAATGGTGCTGGTCTGTGGGCCTACCGGCAGCGGCAAAACCACAACGATGTATGCTATGCTAAATCATATCGACCGCTTTACACGCAATGTCGTTACAATAGAAGACCCAACTGAGGCCGTCCTGCCGCAGGCCAGTCAAATTGAAATTAATCCAAAAGCTGACATCACTTTTGCAAAAGCACTACGGAGCATTTTAAGACAGGACCCAGATGTGATATGCGTGGGCGAAATACGCGATGAAGAAACCGCAGAGATTGCGCTGCGGGCCGCCCAGACAGGCCATCTTGTACTGGCAACTATACACTGCGACAGCAATGCAACCGCGCTGGTCAGACTGCTGGATTTAGGCGTATCGCCTCTTTTGTTGTCTTCGGGGCTACGTCTTCTAATTTCTCAGAGGCTGCTCAGACGGCTTTGCAATCACTGCAAGAGGCCTGCACAGTTGCCTCAGCGCACGATACAGGAATTCCACGCAAAACACATAGACTATAGGCATATGTACGAGGCTGTGGGCTGCAAGCACTGCGCTGAAACCGGCTATTGGGGAAGAGTGGCAATTCTGGACCTGTTGGTCGTAACCAACCAATTGAGGGCTGATATCGCCAACAACAAAGAGTTAATAACCCAATTGAGAAATGAAGGCACCAAAAAAGGCAAATCTAATCTGACGAAAGAGGCATTGAGAAAAGTAACTTCCGGCGTAACAAGCCTGGATGAATTAAAGAGAGTGGTAGGATAAGTTTTATGGTGTTTTGGATTGGCATATTAGCAGGTGCACTTTTTGTTTGGTTCGCCATCAAGTTGGGTTTTTACGATACATTGGTGATGCTGTTCAACATCGTAATCTCAGTCTATGTTGCTATTTTCCTGACGCCGGTAATTGTTGATTTCATCCCGGCAGCCGGTGATACGTCGTTCGGTAATGCTCTGACCTTGCTCGCTCTTGCAGCGGGGACTTTCTTCATTTTGTACGGCATATCCTACACATTTATTACAGGTCAGTTCAACGTCTCATTTCCAAAAATATTTGATGTTCTTTTTGCGGGTTTGTTGGGCTTTTTGACCGGTTTTTTGCTTTTGAGCTTCGCAGCTTTTTTAATCTGCGTTACACCAATTTCTCAAAACAAGTTTACAAACGAAATAGGTCTGAACAGACAATCTCAGCAGGCAAATATTTCGTACATCTGCTACTGGTGCGATTTGGTTCATAGCATTGTGGCCTCCGAAGACAGCCCAAAATCCACAGAACAGGCAATCGATTGGTACTTACAGATCGCCGAAAAGAAAAGCCGCGATGATTCAGTCGAACACGCTGAACCCAATAAGCCCCCTGACACCAATGTTCCAACACCAGCTCTCACGAGCTACGAGGCACAAGCAATAAGCGACGAACTATTGCCTTAGATAGATAATGATGCCCGTCAGTATTAAAAGGACGAGCACGCATACCACTATAGAAGTTACAAATACCCATATAAAGCGTCTGTTCTGCCTGGAGATAATGTATTTGAGGTATCTGTCACTGGTGGCAAAAGTCCTGCTCATCTGTAAAATACTGTCGGTCTGACCGGCTGTGCTCTCGTCCAGTTTTTCCAGGGTTTTGTTAAACTTATTGAAGCTATCAGTAATTTGTACATCGGTATCGGCGGCAGCCGCAAGCTGATGGTCGATATCAACCAGAGCATCAGTCTGCTTGGCCGTCTCATTCGGTATCTTTTCCACGGCATCTATAAACTGTTGATTCTTTGCGGCTGCTGATTTTAGTTGTTCGATGAGCTGTTCGGTTATCTGCTTTTGATTTTCCACAACAGAAGGAAAATTCTCGAGCAGTTTGGGTAATTGTTCAATTCTGCCCGTCAAATCCTCGTGCTGTGTGATTTGACGATTCAGATGCTCGTTAATACCCTGCAATTGCTCAATGAGCTTATCGAATCCTGCCTGTAATTTCTCAAGTGTCTCGTGTTTGTCTTTTGGCTGAACCGTTTTTACTAACACCTGACTACTTTGTGCCTCGGCCGCCTGCTGTTCATCGCTGGTCGCTTCTGTTGGCTGAGGTTTCTGGCTGATTAGACCTTCGCCATCCATATCCGGCCGATGCTCCGCAGCCCCGCTTAATTTGAGTCTCTTCAGCCAGCTGTTCGTCTTCTCCACAAATTCCTTCAAGCTCATTTTCGAAGTCCCCATAATGCCATTCTGAGTCCGCCGAATGCGAACGAAGCAATTTCAAAATACTTAGCCCCGCAATTTATTGCGGGATTTTTCAAACTACATTAAAACCCTTTCTCACCAAAAATTCAAGTCATTTCTACAAAATTAATTACGATAGTTTTACCCCGATTCAGCAAAAATTCTAAAAAATTTCTGGACAAATCCCTGAAAATCTGGTAGGATTCATAGAATGATGAGTTGTTGCTAAAACTTTACCGAGAGGACAAAAACGAGAAGATTAAGAAGAGCATATCAAAGAAATGTAAAAAAACGCAATAAATTCAAACAAAAAGCAATAGCCGCTGGTACAGCTGCTGCACTGACATTTTAACAGAGACAGTATGCGCATTATGGGAATTTCTACGCCGGAGACTGTTAAGTTCAAGAGCTTCTAAGCAAAACTGAAACGCAAATCACAGACATTCGGATTTATCGCTGACGAAAATCAGAATATTAACTCGTTAAAGAGCAAAGAGTTAATAGCTGATTAATATTTGCACCCTACGACCGTATTTCGATACCGGTAACTGTTCTTTTTGCTCGGTGTGTTTTTATTGATTCTATGCTTTCAAGCCGGTAATGATAATCAGTTTTTAATTTCCTCTTTAGTTGCAGTGCTCAACTTGTCTAACTGTTTGCGAGTTACTTTTAATGTTGCTTCGACAGTTACAGTTCGTTCATCGGACCAATGTGGTTTGGAGTACTCTACTCCCTCGAGCATTCCCTGAACGTCTTGCCAAGCTTTTTGACTTGAAAACATGAAATCCTGAACTTTTACGGTCTGGTCCACCCGCATGTTACCAACCTGCTCCATGAGTTTGCCGAGTGCGATTGTGCGTGCTGCCGATTCAGCCTGTATTTTTCGCGCTGTCTTGGAGCGAGACACCATCGTGGCATAGTTTACTTCGACAGGTTCACCTTGCGAATCCAAACCCACTCTCAATGTCACATGAGCGACACCAGTATCTGCATCGTATTTAGTCGAAACGAGGGAAACCCCTTTCAACTGACCCTCTATATGTACTTCTATCACCTCGCTCGAAAATAGCATATCCCTAACTTCCCTTCGCAGGTTTACATTTGCTCCGTTGATTTTCTCTGTAAGCTTTGCGAGGGCCCTGTACTTTGCGGCTTCAGTAGCAGTATATCGTTTCTCCGACTCGCTCATCGCATTATTCGCCGGCATACCACGTCCGGTAGCTTCTATCACGCGAGCATAATCACACGGATGCGTACCAAAAGGATCGTCAGCTTTTTTCAACACCGTAACCCCTTTTGCTCTGAAAGTGTACATTTTTTGCTTACTTATTTGGTTTGATTGACATCCACACAAAAAAAGGGCAAGGCTCAACATTCCCCCCAAAATTGCCTTCTTCTGTGGCAAACTTAATATCCCAAATACATCCAAGCCAAATACACTTTTACGGACATATACGGAAAAATCGATTACCATCATTGCTTGCCCCTTAAATTAGCAAACCGTATCTACTTTATTTTTTCGCTCTTCAAGCCCGCTACTCAGATTCTTTACCGAGAAAGACCAGGCGCGTAAAAGAGATCTGATCTGCCTCGAACTGATGTTTCAGTCCAGTTGCCCTTAATATTGAATTCGCCAGATACAATGAATTCCCTGCTACGGGTACAATTATGTTCATTTCGAGGCCATTTTGGTCCTTTTCTTTTCTGATTTTGGCATCCGGGCCAAAAGCAGCAGCAATTTTATCCAAGGCTTCCGGATGGATAGACTTGAACACGAAATGTGTTTGGCGTGGCGTTATCCACGTTTGGAAAACATCCTGTGCAATTTCCAACCCTGTCCTTTGCCATATCTTATTTGTTTGGGAAAGGTAATCCGCACAGTGAATCCGCCCGCAGGGAAAAGAAGCTGGTTCGTCGAACTTTTGTTTACTTCTATGCTTTTTATCACCCACTTTCCACGAGATCACAATATTTAGCGGATCTTCGGGGGGCTCACCCGCGATATTTACGTCGAGTACCACTGCAAATTCGGCATTGCCTGAAGGTATGATATTCAAACCACAGCGGCTCAGGCTTTTTTCAAGCAAGGGCCGAATAGTATGATAACGGTTTTCCGACAAATTTGAACTGATTTTGAGGACCAGTGAGGGGGCCGACGGCACAGTAAGTGGGCCGAAAGGTGTTTCTCTTTCCAATCTTTGCATGGGGTAAACACAAGCTTTTACCCTTACACGGTAAATAGGAGGAGAAGCTCTGGGAATTAGTCCCGCTTCCAGAATCTGCATCCACTCGACGTATCCAGCACTCCGGAAATGGTGGATGTCATTTTCTATTTTAAGTTCTTTAACATAAGTATCTGTATTTATAATGACGTGGGCTTGAACAGCCGCATTTCTTTGAGCATCCCTAAGTGCGCTCCGGTGCATTATCGAGTGTACAAGCCCTTCGTTGGGAACCGCAAAACCTTCTGCTTCAACTACAACTGGTTTGAAGTGCAGTTCGCGCTTTTTCTTTTCGTTTTTTTGCACATCCACCGTGCAGCCACAAAAAAAAAGTGGCAACAAAAAACCATAAAAGCTCACCAGACGCAAGTAATTATACGTTATCACTTTCGTATACCCAAGCCTTTACGGAAAAAAGATGGGAGGGGGAGGCCCCTTCCATTTATTATATACCGCAAGTAAACCACCACCGAGCTTGCTCGGTGGCTTTGACAATTAGTAGCTTGCTATCTACTATCGCTGATAGCAAAACTACACTTAGAAAGCCACCCTCCCACTCAAAACTCCTGCTTTCAAGGGTGCCATTCATCCCACGAGCAAGCTTGTGAGCTTTCTGGCACAATTTAATTTTGTAAAGCTGGCAAACCTACTACTCTGTGAAGGTAAGTTCTTTTGCTGAAAGGTTCGCAAGTGTATCTTTGTCGAGAGTAAGAGTTGCTATGGCCTCAACGATAGCACCGGGAGCTAACCTCCCTGTACTTTCTGTTAAGCTTATCTTGGCGCGTGAAAGCCAACCCATGACTGTCGACTTTGTAGTTGAACTCTCATACATTAAATCAGCTACGGTTGTGTCGGCAGATATTTTTGCTCCCTTTATTAGCTTCAGCAAATTAGATCGCGCCGTAGTAGCTGCCGCTGCTTCAGCCTTAATTCTGGCAAGGGGATCATCAATATCTCCAATCGCAGACTTGCCGGATGCCGAAAAGGTTATCGCCCCATCATCTGACACATCTGCACCAGGTATAAACTGTATTTGGGGGGCTTTCTTCTGTGGCCCGCAACTTATTCCAATTACGACGAGCAAACAACAGAATAGAATAGCTAAACTTAACTTTTTCATTTTGTCTCCTTTTGTCATTAAAAATATACTTACTTCATTACACACAATTCTTTCATTCATCGACTGTTCATTATCTTTAAATTTTTATACCTCCTTTCTTATATAGACGACATTCTCTTCATTATAAACGACATTCTCTTCATTCTGCCATCTGTGGATGGCCTTACAGAGAGCTTGCCGATCAATTTTACAACAGATCAATTTTACAAGACCGAACTGTGAGGTGTCAACTGAAAATTCCTTTTAACTTAACGACAATTATTTTTCCCCAAGTTGAATAATAACAACTGGTTATAAAATTGAACTGGCGCAGCAAACATCCTTGATATTATGGGACGGATTCCATACAGCATTGCAAATACAACCGCAACTATAATATCACTTATTTTTAACTGCTTCTGACATCTCCCATATTTATCCGCCAGCAGTAGGGCGGATTAAACGCTTGGCTACGCAACCCCATTCTCCGTAGTCGCTACTTTGCGACCTGTCCTCTGCAGTACCCCTGCTATGGATGGTAGAAGTACGCTACGAAGCACGAGGCAACCAAGCATTCCAATTTCACTATCACTATAATATCAAAATCTTACTTGAATTGCCTTTTATTTTTATTATTTTTTTCGATACTTCCTATCTGCCGCCTTAAAAAGTGTCTTTTCAAAGCTCTCTGTCCTGCCGTTACTGCTTTTCGCCATTAATCCACCTTATCAGTGTCTATCGGTGTGAATCAGTGTCAAATATTCTTTCTTCTCTGCTTCAAGTTCTTCGCGGCTTTCTATCTTCGTGGTGAAATCTTTTTGTCGCCTTTTTTTGCTATTTTTCGCCTAACATCATTGAAATAAAGAACTTATAACATTTTCTTCAATCGTTATGAGACTCTTTCTAATGGGGTAAACCGCCTTAATCGAAAAGTCAACTGATTACGTGGGTATCGACAAAATCATGGCAGGTAACATGTGTAACCAAAATGACCATTGTAGGCAGAGCTTTCTATAAGCTCTATTCTAACAAATTTTATTTCCTTTGCACAACTTCATCCGTGAAATCTGTGGCTATTTTTCTTTATTAGACGGGATTAACAAGCTCATCCTGTTATCCTGTCCTAAAATTCGTGGCAATCCGTGTTACTTGTCCTGAGCTTGCCTGTACCGAGCTTCGTCGAGGTGTCGAAGGAATCTGCGGTTAAAATTCGTCCTCCGCTAAATACTATACACTAACGACTATCGACGAACAATGAAATATGAACAACGAACCACGAACACATCCACGCATCTACCCATCCACTTGTCGAGATACGCTTCACGCTTCACGAGACACGCAATACGCATATAAACCTCTAAACTAACCGTCCCAAAAGGCCGATTTTATCCTGTAGAAAGGCGCTATTTTTCTAACAAAAACGCCAATTTTTTTTTGACAACCTCTCTATAACTTGATAATTAGGTCATTAAAGTTTATTATCGGATGTGCAGATAAAAGCCGAAAAATAGTCCTCTCGCTGGGCGGTCTTTGGTTTTATCAGGGTTCTTAATGAAGAACGAAACAAGTTACGATACTATGTTTGGCAGAATGGCCATTGAGCAAGGACTATGCACAGACCAGGAGCTGCGTCGTTCTCTTAAGGAGATGGAAGCCCGCCGTAAAGTAAGCCCTGTAATACTTAAGGACCTTATGATGGAGCTGGGCTACATCACCAAAACCCAGGCCGAGCGATTAGGAATAAGTATAAAAGAAAGCAAAGCCGCCGCACATCAGATACCCGGCTACAGGATACTCGGCAAGCTCGGTGCAGGGGCAATGGCAATCGTTTATAAAGCAAACCAATTGAGTTTGAACCGCACTGTTGCAATAAAGGTTTTGCCAAAGCGTTTTAGTGAAAATCCCGAATATGTCGAGCGGTTCTACAAGGAAGGCCAGGCCGCCGGCAGTTTGAATCACCCAAACATCGTACAGGCCATCGATGTCGGTGAAGCTGGTGGTTACCACTATTTTGTAATGGAACATGTTGAGGGCAAAACCTTATACGATGATTTATCAGCCGGAAAGATTTTTAGTGAAGATGAAGCCCTTGAAATAATCATTCAGGTCGCTCATGCACTTGCTCACGCACATGCCAAAGGTCTTATTCACCGTGATGTCAAGCCCAAGAACATAATGATAAATACCGCCGGCGAGGTCAAGCTCGCCGATCTGGGTTTGGCCCGCGCAACAACAGACCTTGAGGCCGCACAAACAGAGCAGGGCAAAGCTTATGGAACTCCCTATTATATCGCACCCGAACAGATCCGGGGCAAGATTGACATCGACGGCCGGGCCGACATTTACGGCCTGGGAGCCACGTTCTATCATCTGGTTACGGGCCGGGTGCCATTTATGGCTAATGATTCGGCCGATGTGATGAGAAAACACCTCAGGGAAAAGCTGATTCCGCCCGACCATATAAACACCTCATTATCAGCAGGAGTGTCGGAAGTCATCGAAATTATGATGGCCAAAAGAAAAGAAGAGCGCTATAAAAACGTGGAAGAACTGCTGATTGATTTAGAGGCCCTGCGCCATGGCCAGCCGCCAATTCAAGCACGCAGAAGATTCGATGTCTCCGCACTTGCCCAATTAGAAAAAGGACAGGCACTCGAAGAAGCTCAGCAGGAAACTTACAGGCCGGAGGCCGTCAATAATTACAGAATTGCAATCATAATTTTAGGTGCACTCGCAGCCGTATTCTTTATCATCATTATCTTAATGCTTGCCCTGTAGACAGTCCATCGCTTTACTACGAATTAACGCGAATTTTAGCCACATACCCGCTTGAGACGTGCGGGCACAAGAAGAACACAGAGGGAACCCTGCTTTTGAAATTTTTATTTTGAATTATGACGTTTTTACGGCATAATATCAGCTATGAAAAAGTCTCTTTCACATCTGCCGAAAGCTTTTAAACTATTAAAAAAGGCCTACATCGACGCCCGTTACAAGAAAGATTACAAAATCACAAAGAAACAGTTAGAATACTTATCTATGCGAGTAAAGGAGCTCCAAAGATTAACCAAAAATATCTGTAGGAAAAAAATAGAATCCTATGTTTAGATATAGATAACCCTGAGCTTGCCTGTGGTGAGCTTGTCGAACCAGTCGAATGGGTTGGCTGAGCGTGTAAAAGTATTACAGAAGCTGACCAAGAAGATTTGCACGGCTAAGATAGAGTCCTATGCCTAAGCCAAATCCCCCTAAACGACAACATGTTATCCCAGAATGTTATTTGAAAAGATTCACCGAGCAAGGTGAGGCTTGGGTAATCGATACGGAATCAGATTCTGAGCCGTACAGGACTGGTCTGGATAATATGTTGTGTGTAAAGGATTTTTACACAACCGACGGCCTTGAAAAGGAGAAAAGCTACGCCGTTGAGCAATGGCTTAGTAAAGGGGAAACTCGAGCGGAACCATTGCTGACTTGTTTGCTCGATCAGATGAAAATACCAAAAGATAAAGACAAGATGGATTTTGCTGTATTTTTGGCAACGCTTTATTTGCGGGGGCCGTGCCATCGAAGATTACAACTTGAACTCTTTGAAAGTAGTGCTAAATGGTTTTCAGATTTTCATTTCTCTAACGATAAAAACTTCGAGGATCTATATAACTCCTATGTAGCCAAACATGGTCCCAATGCTGTCGATAAGGAAATAGCTAGAAAAACGCTGAAGGATCTAAGGCCAGAAGCTCACATTGCGACGGAAGGATATATAGCTTCGATGTTAAATTCCTTACCCAGGATTGCCGCTATTTTCAATAATATGGATATAACTGTATGGTGGGGGAATGCTTTAGACAAAATGCGACTTGTAACTGGTGATTTTCCGTTTTTATTTGAGGATAAATCGAACGGGATTTTCACATGGCCCACTTATGGTCTAATGGATAAGCGTATCCGTATATATTTTCCGGTAAGCTCATTGGTTTGTATAACTCTAGAATATGATGGCCTTGAAACTATTTTTCCTATGACACGTTCAAGTTTCATTCCGATTCTAAATTCACAATTGGGAATATCTATGAGTCGGTATATTGTGTCAAGAACTCAGGATGTATATTGGTTTAAGGAAAAGGTGATATCTTCTTCCATCAATGATTTCCACCGTGAATTTAGAGCGGCGAAAAAAGATAGGCCCTTGGTGAGAGTAAATGGTGGTGAAATCGAGGTCACACCTCGTCCATCGTGGGGCAAATTAAAAGGCGATAGACGTTGTGACTCTTGACTATTTCAAGTTAAATGTCTCTAAAATCTTCCTAAAAAAGCCAAAAATGCGTTTTTGGCCAAAAACCCGCCCTTTAGACAGGAGTGGGTGGCTCACTCCTTGCAGCGGATGACCCGCTGAGGCCAGCGGATGACCCGCGGAGGCCAGCGGATGACCCGCGGAAGGCAGCGGATGACCCGCGGAGGTCTGCGGATGACCCGTAGAGGTCTACGGATGACTCGTAGAGGTCTGCGGATAACTCACGGAGGGCAGCAGACAGGCGTGGGGCAAAAAACAAAATTCATTTGCCAAAATGGGCGGTCTATGCTAACATTCTTGTCAGGGCATAGGCACTGCCGAAGTCCTGAATATCAACCTGGGGCCATAGCTCAGTTGGGAGAGCGCTTGCATGGCATGCAAGAGGTCGCGCGTTCGAATCGCGTTGGCTCCATTCTGCGTCGCTCGCATTCTGTGAGCTATGCAGAATGCCCTGCGAAGCTTTAGCAAAGCAGGGCTTTTTGTAAGTGCATTATGCTGTCATTTCTCTAAGACAATCCGGACAAATCAGTTGGCCTGAGTCAATTCTAAATAGCTGCTTCTCTGAAAAGCCGTCTTTGCCACAACATTCACACCCTGCTTTTTTAACCGGAATTTCGCGAACTTTGATTTGTTCTGCTACGGCTCGCGCTTCGTCTTCAGCTCTCAATCTTGCCCCGCTACGGCTTCGGCCTTCCAGAGCTACGGCAAGGCCTTCGCCTTGACGAGCGCCGAGACGAGCTGCAACTTCAGCTTTTAGCTTTTTCTCCAGCTTAGCCCTAGCTCTTACTTCTGCCTTTAAGTCTTTCTCCATTTTCGACAGGGCCTTGGCTTTTAATTTCAGTGTTTCCTCAGCTTTGGCTCTGGCGGCGGCTTCGGTTTGCGCTTTTTCCTCGGCCTGGGCCCTTGCCCTTTGTTCTGCTTTTAATCTTTCTTCGATTCCGGCTAAAGTCTCACTGTAAGCCATCGCTTTTTCCTCAGCTTCTTCTTTGGCCTGTCTTTCGGCCTCAGCTCTTTCCTCAGCCTTCGACCTTGCTTTCAATTCTTCTTCTAATCTTTCTTCGATTCTGGCCAAAGTCTCACTGTAAGCCATCGCTTTTTCCTCAGCTTCTTCTTTGGCTTGTCTTTCGGCTCCAGCTCTTGCGTCGGCCTCCGTTGCCCTTCGTTCAGCTTCGGCTCTGGCGACGGTCTCAGCTTCCGCTTTCGCTTCTGCCTTGGTCCTTTGTTCGGTCAGCTCTTTTAGTTTCTGCTCTATTTCGGTTAACGCCTCTTCATACGATTTGGCTCTCTCGTCCGCCTGTGCCCTGGCTGCCGTTATCGCTTCCTCAGATTCAGCCTTGATTTTTTCTATTATTTCTGCAGCTTCAGTTTCAATTCCTGCCCTCTCTTCGATTTCGGCCTTGAGTTTTTCCTCCATCACAACTCTTGATTGCGTTTCGGCCTCGAAGTTTTTCTCCATCTCGGATAGCGCATCAGCCTTGATTCTCAGTTGCTCTTGTATTTCTGCTGTTGCTCTTGCCTGCGATTCTGCTCTTTCCTCAGCCTGGATCCTTGCTTCAGATTCTAACTTTAACTTTTTTTCCATTCTGGCTAACGCTTCGCCGTAGGCCCCTGCCCTCTCTACAGCTTCAGCTTTTGCTCGTCTCTCGGCCCTTGCTCTTAACTCGGCCTCTTCCCTCGCCTTTTCTTCGGCTCTTGCTTTTGACTCCTCTTCCGCTTTTGCTTCTGCTCTGGCCCTTTGTTCGGCCTGGGCAATCAGCCTCTGCTGTGCTTTGGCTAACGCATCGGAGTAAGACCTTTCCTTTTCCTCAGCATCTTTCCTGACTGCCGCTATCTGCTCTGCGAATTCGGATTTGATATTCTCTATCATCTCCGTAGTTTCAGCTTCAAGCCTGGCCTTTTCCTGGATTTCGGCCTTGAGCTTTTGCTCTGCCTCGGCTCCGGCTTGTGCCTCTACCTGCGCTTTTTCTTCAGCTTTTACTCTTGCTAAAGATTCAGCCCTTAGATTTTCTTTAGCTTCTCTAACAGCTTTGCCATTTGCCTTTTTATCTGCTTTTGCCTTAGCTTTCGCTTCAGCTTTTGCTGCCCTTTTCTCAGTTTTGGCTTTTGCCTTTACTTTTTTCTTATTAAAACAAGGAACTAAAGGAGGGTGAGGCCAATGTTTTTCTTCGCATATATTAGAGGTTGGTATGGATTTCTCATTTGAGGCCCGGACCGTCTGTCGAGACATTTCGGTACCCGATTTGCCTTTATCCTCAACTGTCTTTTCAACACCCATATATCACCCTATCGAAACTACTGCCTAATCCTTAACATCTGATGGTCGTTAAATAGGGAAATACAAACCTTTCCCCCGTCAAATATTATAGCTTCTCAGTCTCGATTTATCAAGCATTTTGAACAATGCAGAGCAAAATTTACAATCCATCTTGCCTAAAGAGTAATATTCCTCGACTTTATCTACCTTTTGTTATTTCGCAGCTTAAAATTTTTGTTCACCAAAAACAATTTTTACGACTCAAATAAGGTCTTTTATTAGAGACACCCATGAGTTGGTAAACAAATTTTTAGAGAAATTTAAAACAATTATTGATAAATAGGAGTAGGTACTATATAGTAGTAAACATAATACAATTTATTAGGATAGGAGCAATATGCAGCAAAAAATGCGGGCCTTTAAGGAAAAATGTCGTCAAGCAGGTCTAAAAATAACGCCGCAGCGGATGGCAGTTTACAAAGCGCTGCTCGAAACAGATGAGCACCCTTCAGCGGAAATGGTTTTTAACAAGGTCAGGCAGCAAATGCCCACCATATCCCTGGATACCGTTAATAGAACCCTGTTGACTTTAGCCGAGATAGGCACAGCTTTTATCGTTGAAGGTTCGGGCGATGCCAAGAGATTTGATGGGAATCTCGAAGCTCATCAGCATTTTAAGTGCATAAAGTGCAAGAGAATTATTGACTTTCATTATAAATCCTTTGACAATATTACTGTTCCCAAGACAGTTAATAAGAGATTCACTGTACTGAGAAAAACGGTGTATTTTGAGGGCATTTGTGATTTATGCATCGGGAAATAACGACTTTAGCTGTTTTATGTGAAAGTCGCATTATTTAATTTTCAAGAGAGGTAAAATGCAAATATCAAGGTCAAAAGTTGCCATAGTAGGCGCTGGAAGTGTGGGCAGCACCTTCGCCTTTTCTTTGATGATAAATTCAGTCGCCAGAGAAGTCGTTCTTGTTGACGCAGACCAAAGGCGTGCTGAAGGTGAATGTATGGATTTAAATCACGGTGCCAGTTTCGTTCAGCCGGTAAATATATATTCTGCCGGTTTCGAGGGCTGTGAAGGAGCTGATGTGGTTGTTATAACCGCCGGTGCCAAACAGAAGCCCGGCCAGAGCAGGATAGATTTAGTTCAGGCAAATGCTGAAATCTTCAAAGACATCGTACCTAAAATAGTAAAATTTGCTAAAGACACCATATTATTAGTTGTCTCAAATCCT
>CAZUPG010000005.1:0-3647 GCA_964622085.1 uncultured Pirellulales bacterium
ACAGAATACAGAAGACAGGATACAGGATACAGAATACAGAAGACAGGATACAGAAGACAGAATACAGGAGACAGAATACAGGAGACAGAATACAGGAGACAGAATACAGAAGACAGGATACAGAATACAGAAGACAGGATACAGGATACAGAATACAGAAGACAGGATACAGAATACAGAATAGTTAGTTGAATATCCAATAAAGTACTATTGTAAAAGGTTCTTATGTCAGAAAAAAAAACGTCGTCGTATAAAGGGCAATTCTTCGCAGCGGTTCGCGCTAATAAACAGATTGGCCCGCCTGCCCCCGCGTCTTCCGACACGAGTCGGGGCGGCGGGCGATTCTATCGGCTTGGATTGGAATTCTCAGGTTCCGGGGCAAAGGCCTTTGCTAAATGTAAGCCGGGACAGTTCGCCGAGTTTGACCTTTCCGGCACCGCCCTGCCGCCGGCAGAAAAGATACCGGAAGAACTAATAGATGCGGCTCATCGGGATATTTTGCTGCGGAGGCCTTTTAGTTTTACAGATGTTAATGCTAAGAAGGACAAAACCTTAGCTGAGGTTCTCTATTGCGTTGTCGGCCCTGCCAGCTTGCGAATGACGACTTTGTCGGCGGGTGACTCTGTTAGCGTGATTGGGCCTTTAGGTAACGGTTTCTGGATACCGGAGGGTAAGAAAACAGCGCTTCTGGTCGCCGGAGGGATGGGCGCCCCGCCATTGCAGCATTTGGCAAAGGTCCTTACAGCAGATTCGCCGGATATCGAAGTGGTTGTGTTCGCCGGCGCAAAGACGGCAAAAGACTTGCCTTTCGAGAAGCAACTGGATGGGATATCGCAGCAATTGGGCTTTACATTGCCGGAGTTTGCAAAATACGGTGTTAATTCACAGGTGGCGACGGAAGATGGCTCATCCGGTTTTGCCGGAATGGTGACCGATTGTTTCAGGCAATGGCTCGACAAGGCAAATCCAGCTCGCGACATCGTGATTATTTATGCCTGTGGGCCTGAGAAAATGCTGGCGCAGGTGGCGGAAATTGCAAAAGAAAAACAAATAGATTGCCAGGTCAGTATGGAGCGAATAATGGCCTGTGGGATTGGCATCTGCCAGAGTTGTGCTGTACAATGCAGGGTTGAAGGTTCACAAGAAACCGTTTACAAGCTATGCTGTGAAGACGGCCCGGTGTTTGATAGTAAAGAAGTAGTTTTTTAGCCACAGATTTCACAGATTACACAGATAAAATTAAAGTAAAGGCAAAAAAGGATTCCTGCTTAAGCAGGAATGACGAATGGAGAGATTGCCACGCCCCTTACTTTCTTGCGAAAGCAAGAAGGGGGCTCGCAATGACAGCAATAAAATATGAATGAAGAAATTGATATATCGGTGGATTTTGCGGGGTTGAGACTGGCGAATCCGGTGTTTACGGCGTCGGGGACGTGCGGATATGCGGATGAATTAGCCGACTTTATGGATATAAACCAGCTCGGCGGATTTATTACAAAAAGTATTACGACCAAGCCGAGAAAAGGAAATCCAACGCCTCGAATCATTGAGACCGATTCAGGGATGCTTAACGCGATTGGATGGGCAAACGTCGGATTAGATAAATTTATCGAAGAAAAACTGCCTGTTATCGAAAAGCTAACCGTACCGGTTTTCGTTAACGTGGCAGGTGAGACAATCAGCGAATACGTGGCTGTGGTTGAGCGATTAGTAACCGAGAAATCGATAGCTGGCTTCGAATTAAATATAAGCTGTCCTAACGTTGAAAAAGGAGGGATTACTTTCGGAACTGACCCTCAACAGGTAGCTGAAATTACAACAGCCGTGAAGAAAGCGGCAGGTGAGAAGGTATTGATGGTCAAGCTGGCTCCAGCGGTTACGGATGTCAGCGTGATTGCCCGGGCGGCGGTTGAAGCAGGCGCCGATGCACTTAGCTTAATAAATACTTTTACAGCTTTGGCTGTCGATATTGAAACCCGCAGGCCGGTTCTTGCAAATAGAACAGGCGGACTATCCGGACCGGCGATAAAGCCGATAGCGGTCTATCTGGTAAATAAGGTTTACAATGATGTTGCCAAGCAGCGTAGGATACCGATTTTAGGGATGGGAGGAATAAGAAACGCATCGGATGCCATCGAATTTATTATTGCAGGAGCATCGATGGTAGCGACAGGTACGGCGAATTTCATTGAGCCGGGATGCGCGGTAAAAATTATCGAAGGTGTAAAAAAATATTGCATCAGACATAATATAACTAATATAAAAGAACTGGTCGGCTCACTTGAGACAGAAAAATAAGCATATGGAAACACTTAAGTTATTACGCGATTATTTTCCGACGGCGGTTTTTACCGGTAAGTGCCTGGTCTTTATAAGCGAGGACTGGCGCGTTGAGCTTACCGAGCATAAAGACAGCGATTTCAGCAAGGCAAAAACTGAACCCCCTATTATACGGGTCAGAATCTTCAAAAGAGCACTCGACGGTGAGCTAATCCCGGGCCATTATGAAGATTTCCAGCTTGAGTCGTTAGGTGAGCTTGCCGAGCAGATTGAAAAGTATGTTCAGTTTGCGGTTGGAGTTAACCTGAGGGAAATTGTCGAATAACGTTCTGGATGCTTCCGCCTCTGCCACCAAGACACAAAGGCACTAAATTTTTTAACTTTTAATTTCTTTGTGCCTTCGTGCCTTCGTGGCTAATCCGTATTCGATTGAATTTAACTTTCTATGGCGAATCCGTCGGTACAAAAAGTTGTGGATGGTGTTGTCTTTACTGTAAAGGTTGTGCCCGGCAGCAGCAAGACGGCGGTTTGCGGTCTGCTCGATGATATGATTAAGATTAAAGTTTCTGTGCCTGCGGAGAAGGGAAAAGCCAATAAGTGTTTGCTTGAGTTTTTAGCTAAACAGCTCGGCGTAAAGAAAAATGCCGTTCGTATAATTTCCGGCAAGACCAGCCCGGTCAAGCATTTACGGGTTTCGGGTGTTTCGGCTGAGACACTGCAAAAAAAACTAAATTTGGATAAATAATTGAGATTCTTCGCTCCACTTTGTTCCGCTCAGAATGACAAGCGGCAGCAGCATTCGCAATAATAGTAACAACAACAGGACTTTTTAATGAACGATAAGTCAACACTCGAAATCCGAAACGGTGTGGACGGGCCCAGCCCGTCAGAGACGGGCGTGGATGAGACATCGCTTGGGTATATGCTCAAGCTGGCAGCTCCGATGGTGATAACGACCATATCGTTTACTATTATGCAGTTTGTGGACAGATTTATGGTTTCACGTCTTGGGACGGAGGAACTGGCAGCTATTTTGCCGGCTGGGGTCGTCAGTTTCGTACCCGGCGCTTTTGCAATCGGGGCAATGACGAGCTTAAACACATTTGTAAGTCAGAGCTTAGGTAGAGGCGATAAGAGCATCTGCTCGAATTATTTCTGGCAGGTGATATATATAGGGGTTGCGTATTTCGCGGTAGTATTGGTGATTATGTGGCCGGCAGCGCCACATATTTTCAAAATGATGGGCCAGCCGCCGGCAGTTTGTGCTATGGAAGTAATATATCTTCGAATTATGCTTTACGCTCATTTTCTGTAGTTTATTATTTTGTAATGCAGTCAATTTTTTTTTTGTATTATTCGGTATATTT
>CAZUPG010000005.1:3657-19187 GCA_964622085.1 uncultured Pirellulales bacterium
GGTTATTAACTGGGCAAGCACCCAATTTTTTATGGGTATCCATCGGCCTATTATTACGATGTATGCATCGTTGGCTGGGCAGGTGGTCAACGTTATAGCTAATTATGTATTGATTTTCGGCAAGTTCGGTTTCCCACGGCTGGAGATTGCAGGTGCGGGCTGGGGGACATTTATCGGGATAGCCGTGATGGCCGGCATAAAAATGATTGTGCTTTTAGGCAGCAGTATAAACTCAACTTTTCATTCCAGGCGGACGCTAAGTATCGATTTCAGCAAGATGTACGATTTGCTGAAAGTTGGGCTTCCTGCCGGTCTTGAGCTGATGGTTAATGTTGCCTTTTGGGGCGTGATTCTGTTCGGTCTGGTTGGTAAATTCGGCACAGAAGCGTTAGCTGCGACAAGCGCAGTACTATCTTATACAAATGTCTCCGTTATGCCAATCGTGGGTATGGCAACGGCGTTGACAGCGGCAGTGGGCAAGACAATCGGACAGGGACGAAAGGAGCTGGCAGCAAAACAAACGAGCGTTTGTTTGAGAGTTGCGTTTGTCTATATGGGAGCGATAGGGGTTTGTTTTCTCGTATTTAGAGAGTCCTTGATGCGATTTTGGTCATCTGACGCCAAGGTAATCGAAGCCGGGGTTAATATTTTGATTTGTGCTGCTGTATATCAGGTTTTCCACGCAGCACGGACTATTTATAGCGGCTCTTTACGTGGCGCAGGTGATACCGTGTGGCTGGCAATCGTATCATCGTTAGGGGCGGTGGTAATATTAGGAGCCGGCGGTGTGCTTATAGTTATATTATTCCCCTCTCTCGGTTCTGTGGGGCCGTGGATTGCGGCCTCGATTAGTATTATCGCGGTTGGGCTGGCAAATCGCTGGAGATTCAAGAGCAACAAATGGATGCAGATAGATTTGTTTAAGCGCCGCCCGGTTGGTGTACCACTGGATGTTTAGCATAGATTTTTCAAAGCCACAGTCGTACTCAGAGAGAGTCTTTGTCCCTACATCGCCTATTTACTTCTTTAATAATTCATTAAAATCAGCGACCGAAATGTAAGCATCTCTTATCAAAGCACGTAAGAGCCCTCTATCCAGGGTCTTATGTTCCGGGATGGATAGAGTGGTTTTCATACCCGGCTTTTTCATGATTATGTGCCTACTTTTTGCTCGACGCTCAATATGCCACCCAGTCTTTTCAAAGGCATGAATTGCTTCTTTGCCTGAAATCACTGGCAACTTCATCAATTATACCTCTATTTCCATAGCTCCGATTTCTTTAGCAGATACAGAGACTTCCTCATCCAATACAGAAAGGCATCCCTTTATCGCATCCTTGATATTTTCGATAGCTTCCTCTACTGTGTTTCCCTGCGAATGACAGCCGGGAATCGCCGGACAATGCACCACATAGCCGAAATCTTCACCTTTTTCAATAATAACTCTATAGACCATAATTTCTCACCTCTAAGTTCAACTTATCACCTATCTGCCGTATATCATACCATAATTTACGAAATTTTCAGCACCAAATTTCCAAACTTAGGGGTTTTTTGGTATCATAATTCTCGAAAACATAAAATATAAAGTAACTTCCTGACGATAAAATTCGTAAAATATGGATACTTACCAATGAGAAGAACTTTTTTAATAACAGTTTGTGTTTTGATTTTCCCGCCGGCGGTCTGGGCACGCCAAGACAGGCCTTTGGCCAATGAGGGTAAAAGCGGCCTGTACTCAAGGTCTATTGAACAGGTCCTGCGACTAAGTGAAGACGAGATTGACATGGCCACTGCTGCTTTGATTATCTCGGAGAACTGGAGCGACCTGGTACACGGCCGACGACATTTGGCAACATTAGACGATATGGCTCTGGAAATTCGCGAGAGACTCGATAGAAAAAGACTGGGAGCGAATTATAAAGCGATTGCGGTGATAAATGAGTATTTGTTCGATGAGCTTGAGTTCGAATCTATTTCAGAAGCAAGTGACCCGAATGATTTGTTTTTGCACACTGTGCTGGATAAAAGACGAGGATATTGTCTGAGTCTATCAATTCTTTATCTATCACTGGCAGAGCGGCTTGGTCTTGCCATATATGGAGTGGTTGTGCCAGGACACTTTTTTGTTAGATACGATGACGGGCGGGTGAGATTCAATATTGAAACAACAAGCAAAGGTGGAACCGCTTCTGATGAAAACTACATAAACAAATTTAAGGTGCCCGAAAGTGGCAACGGCAGTATCTATATGGCAAACCTCAATAAAATCCAGACATTGGGATGCTTTTTTAATAATCTTGGCAATAGTTACAACGATATCGGCAATAAGGAGTCTGCGTTGCGCGCACTTGAAACAGCGGTTCAGATAAATCCATCATTGTCTGAGGCACTGTCGAATTTAGGCAACATATATCTTGAAATGGGTCGGTTGCAGGATGCAATATACCAATATCAGGCGGCTTTGGAAGTCAATCCGGGCGATGCCAAGACACATAACAATCTTGGTAATGCTTACGTTGAACAAGACCGGCTATACTATGCTATTTCACAGTACCACCAATCGCTCAAGTTAGACCCGAATTTCATAGATGCTTACAAAAACCTGGCTTTAGCTTATTGCAAACAGAATCGATTTGCCCAGGCAATAGCAGAGTTGAAACAGGCACTGCGTTTGGAGCCGCAAAACGCTTCTCTGTACAGCCAATTGGGCGATGTTTACAGCCAGAAGGGCAATTATAAAAGGGCAATTATTCAATATAAAAGTGCTTTGAAGATAAAGAGCGACTTAGCCAAAGCGCATTTCAGCCTGGCTTTTTGTTACAACAAATTGGGTTTGATTGACGATGAAATCCAAGCATACGAAAGAGTTCTGGCTATTGAACCCGATATGTTAGCTGCTTTGGTAAATCTGGGCAATGCGTATTTCAGTAAGAAAAATTACGATACGGCTATTGAGTTGTATACAAAAGCCGTTCAAATAAAACCGGATGAGGGTATGATTCATTACAATCTGGGCTCTTCGTATTCCAACAAAGGTCTGTATGAACAAGCAGTAGCTGCGTACTTAAAGGCAGTTGAGATAGAGCCGAAGATAGGTGATGCCCATTACGGACTTGCCATTGGGTATTATAATTTAAAGAAATATGAATTGGCCTTCAAGCATATAGAAATTGCCCAGGAATTGGGCGTAAAGGTTACCGACGAGCAGCTTAATGCTATCAAAAGCCATTTGAAATAGCGCCCCCCCAGAGTATTTACCGCCGAGAGCGCTCGCCTCGGTGAAGGCTGCGGTAAAAAATGCGGATTTAATTGTGCAGACAAACGATGACATCCTAAATTTGCTGAGAGAAAAGGGTGCTGAAGCATCAAGACAAGCTCAGCGAGGAGCGATACTTCAGCCGGGGGCGATAGGCGATTGTATATTAACTATTCCATTAGCTAAATTTATGAAAGATTCGCTCGGATTGGGTGGGATTGATATGCTTGGGCACACTGACTACATCGGTATTCTGTCAGGCAGAACTTGTATCGATGGTATTCGCTCCATAGATTCAATGGATTTGCATCGCCTATTTACTCCAAATAAGGTGTTTGACCTCGCGGATGGGGACCCTTTGATAAATGCTTTTGCTGATTATGCCTGGATTGTGACGTTTTTGGGTGAGTCAAACAGTAACTTTGAACAAAACCTGATTTACACAGCCAACTGCAGCCACAGTGCGGATGTCATAACATTGTCTATGAAGCCCGCCCTGGGAAAGGGCGGGGTGAAGCCGCCACAGGTGCAGGCAAAAAACTTCTCTGGCCACTTAACCGACTTTTATATCCAGCAATTTATCGAGCAAAGCGGTTTGTCCTTGCAGCACCAGCAGGTTGAACATAATGAGGCGCTGATAAAAGCAACCGGTGCGGATATAAACAGAGGTAAAGAACTGTTGGATGAAATAGATGTTGATTTCGATAAAAAGCTGGTGATTATCCAGCCAGGCAGCGGCGGGCCGGACAAATGCTGGCATATAGATAATTTTTTAGCTATAGCCAAACAGCTTGGCTCTAAAGGTATCAAAGTGGTATTTTTACTCGGGCCTGCTGAGTTAGATAGATTTAGCAAACTGACAATAAAAAAAATAAAAAACGCTGCAAAGTGCCTTACGGATTTGTCTTTGACGCAGGTATTGGGTCTTTTGAGTTGTGCGGATGTTTTTTTGGGCAATGATAGCGGTATTACTCATCTGGCTGCCACGCTGGGTATTAAGACCTTTGCTGTTTTTGGGCCGACTAATCCGGCTGTGTATGGCCCCATTGGCCCGGACGTCAAGATATTTGCGAAAAAGCCTGCCCGCCGTAGCTCTGGCGTAGGCGGGACGGCAGCTTTTACCAAAAAGCCCTCACCGAGCCTGCAAAAACAGCTTTTGGGGGCCTTGCTTGGCTAACGCTAAGTCCTCTGTGGCTTTTTGTTTTTGTCTTTTTTGGCCACCGATTTCACAGATTTCCCTGATTTTTATTTAGCTACCGCCACTTTGTGTCTTTGTGGTTTCGTGGCTAATTACTCAAAAAACGGTGTAAATACGTGTCTAAAATGAAATAAACAGTGTAAATCTGTGGCTTTGAAAAATCTGGGTTAACTCCCAAAAAAGATAGGAAAAATGAAAAAATCCTTGACTTTTTCGGTGACATTCGAGTATAGTAATATGTTGAAGGACCGATAAAAAGCGAGGGACGCGAATAAATCATCGAATTTATAAAGAGGAGGAGGTTATGTGCAAGACGAAATCAACCCAAAATAGGCAATCACTCTTGAAATTGTTGGTCTGCGTGGTGTTCGTATTATGTTATTTGTCCGGGTTTCTTGACAGTTCAGTCTGGGCAATTAACGATTCAGTGCCGAGGGCGCGCAATGAGCTGCCTGAAACGGACAGTATCAAGAAAGCTGGTGGTGGAAACGTGACAATTGGACTTCGCGGTGACGCTCCGACCCACGACGTGACGCAGCAGGCATGGATAGGCATCTGGGAGGCTGATTCGAATACCGCCCGAGCAAAGCAAAATGGAGTCAATTCGGATCATCCGTCCCTGACCAGCCGATTCTTCGCTAACGGTCGCTTCGATGCTTCAGATGGAGATCCAACCGACGAGTATGGCCACGGAACCGGTGTCGCTGGGATTATCCTCAGCACAGATACAATATTTGAAGGTATGGCCCCAAAAGCCCACGGTGCTGCGGGCATGTTTGATGACGCCATGCGGCTGCATCCCAACAAGCGGGACACATGCAACAAGGACCACTGGACCGAGACACGCCAGGCAGGAAATCGGTTGGAGAGTTATCCGTGTAATGTGATTAATGGCAGTTGGGGAATAAACAGAAAGCCCAAACCCGGTGACCCAAATAAGGGAATCAGCATAGTGCAGGCGGATTTGAATGGATCATCCTTTTTAAGCAAACTTGTTGACAAGTATGGGTTTGTTGATGACCGAGTGATAGTTATGGCAGCAGGTAACAATGGAGATGGGTCCGGAACAAGAAATGGCTTGCTCAATATCCCAGCAGATCATTTTAACGGTCTTACAGTCGGAGCGCTGGTAGATGTGGCAGGGCAGGGGATGAACATAGTGCGCGTGGCGAAATACAGCTCCTATCTCCCCTTGGCAGGCGGGCGCAACGGGGTACATTTGGTCGCCCCAGGCTCAAATATCTGGAGTACAGCCCATGATCACGGCGGGACAAACAAGTTCATCGGGATAGGCAACGGCACGAGTTTCGCTGCTCCACACGTTTCGGGCGCCGCCGGTATCTTGTGGTCGGCAGGAGAGCAGGCTATGGACAAAAATTGTCGTACTGACCATGATGACCCGTTCGCCAACGACCATCGTCTCATCAAAGCACTGTTGATCAATTCGGCGCGTAAGATTCCAGGGGCACGGGAAGGCGATCCCTCCCCTCCAACCAAGTGGGAGCCAGGTGAGGTTGATCCGACCAACAATAAACATTGGCTACATCCTCTGAACTATGTGGTCGGCAGCGGCGAACTGGATACCCATGAGGCTTGGCTGGAGTATCGCGAGAAGCCCGAGTGGCACGGTGTGAAGTACGAGAACCGCTGGTGGGATGAATATTTCTTTACGCCAAGTACTATAGAGGTTGTGTATATCACAAACATATTTGATGATTTCATCCTGCCCGATGACCATTGGATTACGGATATGACCATTACTCTATGTTGGGATCGGCACATAACCGACCCTGAAACCGCCGCCCTGGGCCTGAGTAATCTGGACCTTTCGTTTCTTTATTCTTCGCCGGACGACGTAGGAAATTGGGTTGAAATCCTTGCGTCCGTGAGTTCAAATGACAGCACAGAGCACATATTCCTGGAAGATATGAAGAAATATGGTGACGACGTGGATTACCAAATCAACGTCAGCAATTCCGGCTTGGCTGCGGGAATCAGCCTTGAAAATTATGCCTTAGCAGTGCATTACTGGACAATCCCCGAACCATCCACGCTCTTATTGCTGTGTCTCGGTGGCTTGGCGTTGGTTCGGCGGCTGAAAAAATCAGTGAATTAGTGAATTAGTGAATTAGAGAATTAGAGGATTAGAGAATTGGAGAATTGGTTCTATGGAGGAGTGAGATTGCTTCTATTAGGCCTCAAGGGAGAATGACCTTGCTTATAATGTTGGCTGTGATAAGTTTGGTAGCCAGATTCTTCGCTGCGCTCAGAATGACACTCCAAACAATAAGAGATTAATGAGAATTTCCTTTGTGCCTCGGTGTCTTCGCTGCTATTTTCAAACCGTATCAAAAAAAACCGTGCCCCGTTAAAAATTTCAGAGATAAAAATATTCGATAAAAAGCAAAAAAAACTTCTAACGGGGTAAAATCCGTGGTTATAATAATATAGCTATGGAATTACCGAAACTAAAAAAACCGGATAAGTATGTCGGCTTGTATGTATTTGACTTCGGCTCGGCTGAGCTCGCCGCAGGCGGCGGCCACGCCGGCGTCGGCTTTACTGCTGAAGAAGTCGCTGAGCTTCTGGAAAGCGAAAAATATAAAAACTGCAAGGTCTATAAAATACACAAGGCCTATCCCGATGGCAGACTCGAACTAAAAGGCGTTCCTGCCCAGACCTTCCAGCTTGAAGCAGGTATGCTCTTTTATTCGGCTGACCTTGAAACAGCCAATAAAGATTTCAAGCAGCTTGTAAACCCCGTTAGAAAATCTGCCCGCCGTTTGGCGGGGTCATATTCCAGATGTTTCATTTCTAACGGGGTAAATTTAGCGGTCCGGACCGCCCCCCCCTGCCGAGCAAAGGTTCATCTGTCTAAATACAATGACGATAAGTTTGTCGTCGCGCTTATTTATCCTGCTGAGTATGACGATGAGGTAAGCTCGTGGCTTTCAGAAGGCGAATATAAAACCGCCGGCGCTGCGGAAGGCGGAACTGATGCGGTGCAAAGATATTATGACCAAAAGCCGCAAATCCTCGAAAGACATCAATTATTCGGAAAATCTGCGATTGAAAACAAAACGGGAGAACAGCTATTGGCCAGCGTAAAATTGGCGGTACAAAGATAACTCGTTTATTAATAAATGTCCATTCGCACTAAAATAAACTCATTACTTGGTTTTCTCGCTGGGGCGCTATTGTCAATATTTGGCAAATCCCGAACTAAGCCGACGGCTGATGATTTCAAACGTACTGAGTTCAAAACCAGTACGCAGCATATTGGGGTTCGATTTACCGAGAAGATTCGAGACGTCTTTCGCTTCAGATGGCTTATGAAAAGGCGTGGTCTGTAAACTCGGATACCTGCCTGCGCGGCCACAAATTTACCCCGTTAGAAAGAAAGTCCGTTGGAAAATCTGTCTGCCGTTTGGCGGGGTCGAATTCCAGCCCGTTTTCCGCCCCCTGGGGCTGCGAAGGATGAAATGTCTCATTTCTAACGTGGTTTGCATCAATTATCGCTTTCCTATCACTATTTATCGAACTTTTAACCGCCCATAGCGTAATTATAAATGACCGGTTAAAGTCGTGTTATGCTGTTGCCGATAACGGAAGAGAATTGAAAATTATTTTTTCTCCCCTCCGGAAAACATCGAGTAGCGTAAGTTGCTCGATGTTTTCTTTTTTTATAAGCCATAGACAAACAACACTTTTGCTCTTGTACCTTTATCGAGCAGCGACCATATCCCTGATGTCCTGATAATCTGCTTTCCTAATCTTCTAATTCACTAATCCACTAATTCTCTTATTCACTTTCTATACATTTTTTCCGCAGCATTTTTTGTATTTTTTGCCGCTTCCGCAGGGACACGGGTCGTTTCAGCCGAATCTCGGCACGAAATAAAAATATCCCTCTTCTCATTACACCCGTCAAACAAATAATGAGTGGCTGTCCTTAATTATCATGGGCAGCTTCATTTCAATACAGAAGTGCCATATACAGCCATTGCAAAATCGCACTGGTTTGATTTTTTCTCGATCACCGCCCGGTTAGAATAGGCTGCGCCGTGCTGATAAGTATCTTTTTTGGTCCGGCGCCAGAAGAGTGGAGCGGACTTACGGATGCCTTGAAGCTCAAAAGCATATACATGCCCCGCTTTCAAAATGACTTGATTGGAACCGGCAAAATCAAAAAGGAGCAATCCCGGAGCCTGCGGCTCGTAGGCAATCTGCAAGCCTTTGCCGGAGCCGAACAGATTTGTTTCCGCCGAATACGAATTTAGAGACGACGCTTCTTGCAATCCCAGGTCATATAGAGCGAGGGTGACGGTATTGCCAGGCCCGGTGCCGAACCCGTCTCCAGCGAAAAGGGCAATGCGCTGGAGCTGTGAATTCGCGGCGACCGTGAATGTCTGGCTGATGTTTGTAATCCCCGCGCCGTGATTGAAACTGACTCCTTCAGTGGCTATGTAGTAAGGGTTTGTCGTAGTGCTTAAGATGGGAGTGCTGGGCCAGTTCGTTGGATCGTAGCCGGCGTTTTGAGTCACGGTCACGCCAGACGAAGAGACATTTGAAACGTCCGTCTGGCTATCCTGATTCGCCGTTTCGCCGGCGGAAATCGGATTTGTTTTTGGCGGGACAGTGACGCCTTCGAGCGTTTGCTTAATCGGCTGAATGGTTCCATCTGGATTGTAATACAAGTATTCCAGACAGACGCTGCGCCGGCCAATTGCGCCTTTTTCTCCGTTAAAAGTGAGAACGGCATTGTGGTAGAAGAAATACCATTGGCCGTGGTATTCGATTATGCCCGGATGAATGGTGTAGCTGTTCTTCGCCTGATCCGTGATGATTCCGCGATAAGTCCACGGGCCGGTGATATTCGTAGCGGTGGCGTAGCAAATTTTCTCCCACATCCCTTGATGCGCGAACGCCGCGTAAGTGAGGTAATAGAGATTGCCACGCTTGTGGAGCCACGGGCCTTCCGTGTAATTAGGCACATGAATTTTTTGGATTGGACCGTCAAATTCAATCATGTTGGGCTTGAGCTTGGCGAGATAACAATTGGGATTGCCCCAGCACAGCCACGCGGTTCCGTCGTCGTCAATGAAAACGGTCGGATCAATGTCGTCCCATCCATTTGGGCTGGGCGTCATGTTGTCCGTGACGAGCGCGGAGCCGCGTGCATCCACAAACGGTCCCGTCGGGCTTTCGGACACGGCCACGCCAATCGCCTTGCCGGAATGCGTATTGTCGTGCTGAACAGCGGCGTAGAAATAAAATTTTCCGTTGCGCTCGACGGCCTGGGACGCCCACGCATCGCGCACCGCCCATTTGAAATCCGTCACGCGCATGATGGGGCCGTGAGGAGTCCAAGTCTTCATGTCTTTGGAAGAAAAGCAGAGCCATTCCCACATGGTGAACATTTCTTCGCCCTTAGCCTCATCGTGACCAACGTAGAGATAAACGGTGCCGTTGTAAACCAGGGGTGCCGGGTCGGCGGTGAATACGTCTCGAAGGATGGGGTTTTCGCCCAGCTTTGCTTTTTGCATCTCTTCACAAAACATCGGTTGTACATAGCTGATGTTTACTGCTAAGACCATCAAAGCGGCTAATAACCAGCATACTTTGGTTCGGGTTTTCATAGTTTTTCTCCATTTCTATAACACTTAAATCACTTACGCAAAATTCATAACATATTGTACAAAATGTCTTATGCCATTTTTATTTTGATATTAATCTGCTATTTTGCTTTTGCAATTGGTTTTCTGATATCTTTCTATCCCCCATTTTCTGTCTTCTGTCCTCTGTCTTTTGAATTATCTTTGGTCTCTGTTGCCTACCCTGCGTAGCTTTAGCGAAGAAGGGTGCTCAGCGGTGAAATTCCTACGCGTTTTTTCCGCAGCATTTTTTGTATTTTTTACCGCTTCCACAGGGGCAGGGGTCGTTTCTGCCGACCTTAGGCTGTTGAAGCCGAATCTGCTTTACTTCTCTGTAACCCTGCGGGGCCTGTGCGGCGGCTCGCTGGCGCTCGGCCATTGCAAACTGGCCAACCTCATCGTGTGCCGTTTGGCTTACCGTCCAGACACTCCTGGCTCTGGCACCGGCTTCCAAGCGGACCCTGAAGATAATATTCGTAACACGGTCCTCAATAGTCTCGAGCATCTCCTCGAACATCCTGAAACCTTCGCGTTTATATTCGGTCTTCGGGTCTTTTTCAGCTAAGGAGCGGGTCCAGATACTATCTTTTAGATGGTCCATCGTATAGAGATGGTCCTTCCAGGCGCCGTCATAAACCTGGAGCAAAACATATTTTTCGAGGTCGCTAAGCTCGCTGCGCAAAAATTCTTGCGCTCGTTCGTAAAGTTTTTCTTTGAATTCACCGCTGTTACCGAGTTCCCCCTCGGTAAATGAGGCCTTGAATCTTTCATTGGCCCAATTGACCAGCTCGGCAATATCTAAATTAGAAATTTTATCCGAAAGCTCTCGGTCCAGCTCGCCATTGTTATAGCTTTCACTCAGCTCGAGCAGTTGTTTATGTACCAGGCGGGGTTTGGTGTTCTGCAATTGCTCGGCTGTCAAGCCGGCGTTATATTTTTTATTTGCCCAGTCAGCCAGCGCCTCGAATGCGTACACGTTAGCCCCCTGGGGGCCATAGACCATATTCATCGCAAATTCAACGGGATACTCAATCTCCCGGCGCTTGTATTTAGCTGCGCTTCTTTCGGTAAGAAGCTGGCGGATTTGTAACGTATTGAGTTCCACCAGCTCGCTAACGTCCAGTTTTATATCGAACTTGGCTCGTGCCCATTCGACAAATGTACGAATAGCAAAATCCTCTTTCAAAAAATCGTTCATTTGAGAGCAGTCTTTCTTATCAATCTGCTCCGCAGCGGCCGATTCTAATTGTTCTTCAATCTCCTCCGGCGACTGGTCCTTGACCTTGCCTGGGCTTAGGTTGGCGCTAAATGCACTCATAGCCCATTTGCACAAACCTGCAATGTCCCAGCTTCGTGGGTCACTGTAGTCTTCTAAATATTCGCCCAGAGAAAGCGATATATTATTAGCGGCATTATCTTTTGCCTTTTCTTTTATTATTTTTTCGATTTCCTCCGGCTTATCACTGATAATATATGAGGGTTTTAAATCGATACCAAAATTTGTTCTGGCCCACTCGATAATGCAATTGCGAGGGTAGTCCTCACCAAGGATGGTCTGGCAATGCTTTTCAATCGTTGCTTCAATCATCTGCTGGATGATACTTTTTAACCCTTGGCCGGCCAGTATCTGTCGTCTGCGTGAGTAAAAGATTTTTCGCTGGTAGTCCATAACCTCATCATATTCGAGCAGACTCTTGCGAATCTCATAGTTTCTCTCTTCAACCTTCTTTTGTGCTTTTTCAATGCCCTTGCTTATTCGGCTGTGTACGATTGGCTGACCTTGCTCCCATCCAATCCAGGAAAGCGCTTTGACCGTCCATTCCGGGGCAAAAACTCGCATTAGGTCATCCTCAAAGCTCAAAAAGAACTGGCTGGACCCTTTGTCGCCCTGCCTTCCACAACGTCCTCGAAGCTGATTATCAATTCTCCTGGCCTCATGTCTTTCAGTACCAAGCACATGCAGCCCACCAAGCTCAGCCACACCGGGTCCCAGAACAATATCGGTTCCACGGCCAGCCATATTTGTTGCAATGGTGACATTTCCTCTCATTTGACCGTTCCGGCCTTTGTGCTGCTGGCCGGCTTTGGCGACAATGGCGGCCTCTCTTTCGTGGTGCTTGGCGTTGAGCAACTCATGTTCAAGTCCATAGCTTTTTGTAAGGGCAGCAGAAAGGGCTTCATTTTTTTCCACGCTGACTGTTCCTACAAGCACTGGCCGACCGGAAGTGCTGACCTCGTTTATTGCTTCCACTATAGCGACAGATTTTTCACGCATAGTTTTATAGATTACATCGTCACGGTCATCCCTGATGCAAGGCTCGTTGGTTGGTATTACAACAACGTCAAGATTATATATCTTCATAAACTCTTCCGCTTCGGTAGCAGCCGTACCGGTCATTCCAGCTATCCGGTCATAGAGTTTGAAGAAATTCTGAAGGGTGATGGTCGCAAGGGTTTGAGTCTCCTCCTTTATGGTTACGTTTTCCTTTGCCTCGACTGCCTGATGCAGCCCGTCGGACCATTGCCTGCCGTGCATCAATCGGCCGGTAAATTCATCCACGATAATAACCTTGCCATCCATAACGACGTAATCTTTCTCTCTTTCAAAGGTCGAATGAGCACGCAAACTCTGCTCTAACAGATGTGGCCATTCCATATTTGAGCCGGTAAAAAATGACCCTACTCCTGCGATTTCCTGCGCTGCTCCTACTCCTTCGTGTGTAAGATGGGCCGATTTTCTGTCGTATTCAACTTCGTAATATTGCGTGGCTTCTGTTAATCCGGCTTCTGCACGGGCAATTTCCTGCTGGCTTTTTTCAATTACCTTCCGGGCATTTTCAATTCGCTTGTTGTCTTTGCCTTTTTTCGCTTCAGCTAATTCACCCTGGGCGTTGGCTAAGGTTCGCTGAGCAGTATCAATTTGTTTTTTAATATGGTCGTAGCTGCTTTGCAGGCCGAGCAGTTTTCTTGCTACCTGGTCGGCTTTTTGATATCTGCTTGTCTCATCAAAGGCCGGGCCCGATATAATCAATGGCGTCCTGGCCTCGTCAATCAGAATCGAATCGACCTCGTCAACTATGGCATATTGCAGTTGGCTCTGGACCATTTGCTTGAGTGATATTTTCATATTGTCACGAAGATAATCGAAGCCGAACTCGTTATTTGTGCCGTATGTAACATCACAGCCATATTGACCTTTCCGTTCCTCACCGCTTGTATCCATATCTGCTTGGATGGCCCCCACCGTCATTCCCAGAGCTTTGTATATAGGCCCCATCCATTCTGCATCCCGCTTGGCTAAGTAATCGTTAACGGTAACTATATGAACCTTTCTTCCGGTAAGATAAACAAGGTATGCTGCCAGAGTCGCCACGAGGGTTTTGCCTTCGCCGGTAGCCATTTCAGCGATTTTGCCCTCGTAGAGGACATTGCCGCCGATGAGCTGAACGTCGAAATGCCGCATATTGACGTTTCGCCTTGCCGCTTCGCGGACGACTGCGAAGACCTCAGGCAAAATATCCTCCGCTTTGGCCCCGCCCTTTAATTTGGCCTTGAACTCCTCCGTTTTGGCTTTTAGTGCCTCGTCGTCGAGTTTTTGTATCCGCTGTTCATATTCACCCCCCTGCTGGGCGATTACAGAATACGCTTTTACTAATCGCTCATTGCGAGAGCCAAAAACCTTTACAAGACCTTTACTAATTTTGCCAAACGCCATAATGCTTTTCCTGTCATCCCTGCCGAAGCAGGAATCCACTCTTATAAGGATATGTATTCCCGCTTGCGCGGGAATGACATTAACAGTGCTATTCTTTCACTCGTGTTAAGTACTCGCCGCTGCGCGTATCGACACGGATGATATCGCCGGTCTTAATAAAAGATGGTACTTGTACGACCAGTCCGGTTTCCAGCGTTGCCGGCTTGGGTTGATTTGTCGCTGTGGCTCCTTTAATCTCCGGAGCAGTCTCAGTAACCTCCAAATCCACAGTATTTGCAAGAGTAACCACAACGGGCTTACCCTGATACATACTGACCTGAAGCTGCGTATTTGGCTTTAGGTACTTTTGCCCATCGCCGAACGCATCGTCATCAAGAGTAATCTGGTCGTAGGTCTGTGTATCCATTAGTACGTGTTCGCTTCCAGCCGAATATAGATATTCGTATGTTCTTTTATCTAAATATGCCTCTTCGACGTTTTCTTCCGAGCGCAGGCGAACATTTTGAATTGACCCGTCGGTCAAGCTCTTTAGTTTTGTCTGATAAATTGCACCTCCTTTACCGAGTTTTACGTGCTGGTAATCAATAACTACATACAGCTTGCCGTCGATTTTAACGGTTTGACCTTTCTGCATCTGCGATGCTCGCATCTTTCACTCCTAATAATCGTGGTCTAAAAATCTATGCAATAAATATGTCAAAATTTCCGTAAAATGTCAAGAAGCAGAAATCAGAAGTCAGACAATATACTGGTTGCGTGTTTCGTTTAAGGGTTGCGCAACTCGTATCGGTTGCGTTTAACGTAAGCCTGTCCTGAGCAAAGTCAAAGGAACGTTTGACGAAACGAGTAGCGCAACCGCTTAACGCCCTGTTCTCTGTCTTCTGTCCTCTGTTACTTTGGTTCTACAGGAGCCACATTTAACTGCCGTGCCGGCACATTAACCGAGACTATACGCACTTTCATAGATTGTCCCATACGGATACTGTGTCCGGTTTGACTGATGATACTTTGAGACCTTTTGTTGAATTTCCATCCGGCCTTCGCAGCCGCTCCGGCGGAGCAGGCTCGGCCGGGGCCTAAATCACCCATCTGGATAAGCCCATCAATACCGTACTTTTTGGACTGAACAAATACACCGAAGTTTGTTAGGCCCGTAACGATGCAGTCAAGCTCATCACCAATTCGTTTGCTCAACATTTGCAAAATTAAAACGGTTGTCAGCTCTCTTTCTGCATCTTCAGCCCGTTGCTCTGTAAAGCTGATATGTTTTCCAATCTCTGTTAAATCCAGGCCTGCTGTTTCTTGTTTTGCTAAATCCAGGCGATTTTGCAGATAATATTCCAAGACGCGGTGTACAAGCAAATCCGCATATCGTCGTATCGGGCTGGTAAAGTGGCAATAATTCGTCGAAGCCAGAGCATAATGGCCGATATGCGATGGTGCGTACTCAGCCTTTTCAAAACTTCGCAATACCGCAATATTCACCGCAAATGAGCTGTCTCTGCCTTTAACATAAGCCAACAAATCCTGTATATCGGTTCGGCTGGGTGTTTTCGGCAGACTATGACCAAACGCCCTGACAAGCTGCGACAGATTTTTCATACTCAAAACATCCGGCTCGGGATGAACCCGCCGCATAAAGGAAACATTTTGCTTATCGAGAAGCGATGCAACCGCTTCATTGGCCTCGACCATAAACATTTC
>CAZUPG010000006.1:0-16063 GCA_964622085.1 uncultured Pirellulales bacterium
CCGCTTCCAGTGCCTTTTCAGTCATCGCATCTGCAACGCTGATAAAAAAATCCGTTCGTTTCGCAGCAGCTTTTTCAACGGCAATATAAAATCTATTTAGCCAATTACTCTGGTATGGATGAAACGCCAACCCGTGTATTGTATGCACCACCGCCAGCCTCTTGAGTCTTGTGTCTTGAGTCTTGTGTCTTAAATTGTGTGCAGCGAATCTGCCGAGTATTCCTGCTTTAGCCGAATGGGTATGGACAATATCCGGCTGTATTTGTCGTAGGTTGCTTTTGATTTGGAAGTAGCTTATGCTGTCATATACAGGACAAATGGGACGTCTTAGTTTATCAACAACGATTGTTTTATATTTTTGTTTTTTGGTTTGTTCGAATAATTCGCCCTCAGGCCCTATGGCAGGACCTGTTATCAGCGTAACATCGTGGCCACGCTGCGCCAGGAGTTTGCAGGTTATAATCGTATTTTCCTGCGCCCCGCCTAATATCAACCGCGTTATTATATGAACGATTTTCAATATTCAATCTTCATCAAGCACAGTCCTTGAGCTGGTGCTAATGGCCCTGCTGCCTGCCGGTCTTTTGCTTCGATAATTTCTGTTATCTTTTCGGCTTTCCATCTGCCGAGGCCGACCTCGACTAAAGTTCCGACGATGTTTCTGACCATATTATATAAAAACCCGTCACCTTCGACATCGATATATATCCACTTGTCCTCGGTTGTAACGTTGCAGTTAAAAATAGTCCGTACGGTCTGTTCTCGTCTGTCTTTGGCGGTTGCGAAGGATTTAAAGTCTTTTTTTCCAACGAGCATTTGCGCCGCCTGGCTCATTGCCGCTACGTCAAGTTTTTTCGGAATGTGCCAGCACTGATTTAATCTGAGAACCGGCCGGTGCCTGCCGGTGTAAATCGTATAGCGGTAGAGCTTGCTTTTCACATCGCCTAAAAGGTCGAATTTCGGAGGCGCTTCTTCGATGGCTATAACAACAATGTTTGGCGGCAGTCGGTCATTTATTGCCTCTGGGAAGTTCTTAGTAGGTATAGGTGAATCAATCTCGAAAAGTGCGACCTGGCCCAGCGCGCTTACGCCCGCATCAGTCCTGCTGGCGCCGTGGACGAAAGTTCGAACTCTGGTGAGATTTGACACGGCCTCGACAAGCGCGCCCTGGATGGTTCTTTTTCCCGGCTGAATCTGCCAGCCGCTATACCTGCTGCCGTCATATTGAACGATGAGTTTTATTTTCCGAACAGCCATCACGGCTGATTATAGCAGCTTTTCCGCAATTTGCACAGCGTTGAGCGCCGCTCCTTTTCGAAGCTGGTCACCTGCCACCCAGATATTAATGCCTCGGTTCTCGGCTATCGACTCATCTTGGCGGATTCGGCCAACGAAGATATCGTCTTTGTCGGTAGCGTCTATCGGCATCGGGAAGCGGTTATGTTCACGGTCGTCCAGTACCGATACCCCTGGCGCAGTGCTCAATAAATCCCTGACCTCATCAGGCGTAATCGACTTGCTAAATTCAAGGTTGATGCTCTCACAGTGTGCCCTGAATACCGGAATACGAATACACGTGCAGGTAATCGCTATCTCGGCGCAGTCGAAAATCTTCCTGGTCTCCTTGA
Organism: uncultured Pirellulales bacterium; assembly: GCA_964622085.1. Classification (GTDB taxonomy): domain Bacteria; phylum Planctomycetota; class Phycisphaerae; order Sedimentisphaerales; family Anaerobacaceae; genus CAZBWE01. The sequence goes on from CAZUPG010000006.1 coordinate 1,629, forward strand.
CCATTTTGACCTCTTCCAGATTGTAGCCGTTGGCGTCGAGCTTAGAATTGTGGCTGAAGATATTAAATGCTGATTGATACGGGAAGGCCTTGCAGGTCGGCTCTTTCCCATCGAGTATTTCTCGGCTTTGCCTTTCAAGTTCGAGCATCGCCTGCATCCCTGCTCCGCTGGCTGCCTGGTAGGTGCTGACCACCATTCGTTTGACCGGATTTGCCTTATGTAATGGCCAGACCGGAACAATCCCGACAATGGTCGAGCAGTTCGGATTGGCGATGATTCCTTTATGCTCGGCTATTTTCTCCGGATTTATTTCCGGAATCACCAGCGGGACTTGCGGGTCCATCCGAAAGGCCGATGAGTTATCGACCACAACCGCACCTGCCTCAACCGCAGCAGGCGCAAATTCCTTGCTTCGCGCTGCACCGGCGCTGAATAATGCGATGTCAATCCTCGCAAAACTTTTTTTGGTCAGTTCCTCAACGATATATTCTTTGCCTTTGAATTCGATTTTCTTACCAGCCGACCGGCTGCTTGCCAGTACTTTTAGAGAATCAAAGGGGAAATCTCGCTGTTGCAGGATTTTCAGAAATTCCTGTCCAACAGCCCCCGTTACTCCAGCAATAGCTAAATTACAACCCATAGTCAATTCTCCTCAATCACCTTCCACAATCGTGATAAGCGTTACCCCGTTAAAAGCTTCCTCTCCTTTTTGTATCATATCATTCCTCATTAAAGTTTCTAACGGGGTTTACAAAATACGTCTATATAAGTAAGGGGCAGCCAAATATGGACTGCCCACTCATGCCTTCAAAACCAGATATAACAACGAATTATACACTTTGTATCGAAAAAATGCAACTATCTTCCACTAATATACTCGAACTGACCGTTTTTTATTGTCATGCTGAGCCGCAAGGCGAAGCATCTGGCCTTAGCAGCGAATAATCGCATTCTATCGAGGGCCAGATTCTTCGCTCCGCTCAGAATGACAAAGTACTATATGTTATTATAAATAAAGTGGTTACGACTATCACTGTTATCGAATCGGTCAGTTTGAGTAATATATATCATTTATTTTACTTCTGCCGCAACCGGCCTTTTCTGCCATACCTCTGCCATAATTGACGCTGTAATAATGCAGATAAATACGAAAATCGCCGCCGGCATCGCTGCTTTCTCGCCGAAATACTTCAACGCCAGAACCGTTCCTAAACCGGCATTTTGCATCCCAATCTCAATCGCCAGGGTCCTTCTTCTACAAATTTCCATCCGAAAAATCGACCCCACTCCATAACCAGCCAACATCCCGTAAATATTTAATATCGCCACCGTTATCAAAACCAATATTGTCACCTGTGCCAGCCGTTCTTTATTTAGTGCTATCACTAATGAACAGATAAATATGATAAAAGTCACCGATATCGCCGGAAAAACAGCTAAGACCTTCTCCACCTTCTCTTTAAAATAATGCCTTACACCAAATCCTATAAATAAAGGTACTATTACCGTCAGAATAACATGCGACATCATATTCCAGAACGGAACCTTTAGCATCGACCCCGCCAGGATAAATGTCAACCCCGGCGTAAGGATGGGACACAATAACGTCGATACTGTTGTAAGGGACACAGAGTATGCTGTATCCGCCTTAGCAATATAGCTCATCACATTGCTGGCCATCGCGCCTGGTGCCGAACCTGTCAGTATTAACCCGACCGCTATTTCCGGCGGTAACCTGAACAGCTTCGCCAGCGCAAATGCTCCCAGCGGCATAATGCTGAACTGGGCACACGAGCCGATTAGAACGATAGTCGGCTTAGCTGCAATTCGTTTGAAATCTTCGATTTGCAGCACCGCACCGATGCCGAACATCGTCAAGGCAAAGAACCAGTCCATTGCCGGTCCCAAAGCAACAAAGGGCTTTGGAAAAATATACGCGATTGTCCCGAAGAGCAGTACCCATACCGCAAAAAACTTCGTATAAAAACCAAGTATCTTTTTTAGCATACCAAAAAGTATAAACCCTCACTGTCTCGATGACAATCTCGAAAATACTTGTCCGCCGTTTATTAGACGGACTTAGCTCCTCAATTTTGCCCTCGAATGCCTGCTCCTGCATGCCTTAGGCAGGGGTCGTAGTCGGGGGATTATCGTAGGATTTTGTTTACCATCCCTATAAATAAAAAAAGCCCCGCTGAAAGCAGGGCTATAGCTCTTTCTTATAAAAAGCTCGTCTGCACACTCTTAATCATTTAGCGAAAGCAGCACAAAGAACGTATAACGCTCTCGCCTTACTTTCAAAAGGACGCTGCCTTTCTTCTTGGCCTTTGTTATCGCCTCGTTAAATTCTCTGGTATTGCTGACTTCCTCGCCGTTGACTTCCTTAATTAGCACTCCAGGTACAATACCCGCTCGAGCGGCACCTGAGCCCGGCTCGGCATTGCTCACTATTACTCCGCTCTGACCCTCATAGTCGTATCGTCGAGCTAATTCATCCGTCAGGTCTCGCACGGAAAAACCTAACTCCTCCATCGTTTGCTCGGCTTGGCCTTTACCCGTAAGCTCGCTTAAAGGTGGGCGTTTGGCTAGCTCAGCAGTGAGAGTCTGTTTTTTGCCATCTCGAAAAACCACTATCTTTACACTTGTGTCCGGCTCTGATAGAGCCACCCACTTTTGCAGCTCATTAGCTGACTCAACGGCCTTGCCATCAAACTCAACAATAATATCATTGGGTTTTATCCCCGCTTTCTCAGCCGCTGAATCTTTATGTACCTCCGGTATAAGCACTCCTTTAGTATCTTTTAAACCGAAGTATTCCGCTAATTCAGGTGTCAGCTCCTGGATATCAACGCCTAAGAACCCACGCTCAATCTCTTTGCCTTCTTTGAGCTGTGGGAGGATAGCTTTGGCTATATTAATTGGGATTGCAAACCCGATACCTATATTACCGCTTGCACCGAGAATGGCCGTGTTAATTCCAACCACCTTGCCGTCAAGATTTATCAATGGCCCACCGGAATTGCCGAAATTTATTGCCGCATCGGTTTGGATAAAGTCTTCGTATGTAGTCAGGCCAACGCCGCTACGGCCCTTGGCGCTTACAATGCCGGCTGTAACTGTACGACTTAAGCCGAACGGATTACCGATGGCAAGAACCCATTCTCCAACCTCAAGAGTGTCAGAATCAGCCAGTTCAAGATAAGGCAGGTCCTTGGCATCAATTTTTATTAAAGCCACATCGGATTCAGGGTCGGCACCTTTAACTTCAGCGGTAAACTTTCGCTCGTCTGCAAGCTCGATTTCAACTTTTTTAGCTTTTTCAACCATATGATTATTTGTGAGGATATAACCATCTGATGAAATGATAAAGCCGGAGCCCTGCACAGGCCGTGTCTCCTTAAATTTGCGCTGGGGCGAGCGCTCGCGGGGAGACCGAAAACGGAAGAAAAATCGGTCAAAGAAATCATCGCTGAATGGGTCAATGGAATCATCAAAAGGCCGTTCCTGCGAGAATGGGTATTGCCGAACAACAACTCGTTCAGCTTTCAGACCGACTACTGCTGGTGACGCCTTTTCGGCAATCGTTGAAAAGGTCTTGCCTATCTGCCGCAGGGTAGCGATGCTGTTCTTATCCTCTGCAAAAGCCGATAGGGACAACAAAAAAAGCAATATGAAAAAGATAGTTGAGGTAAAAAAATAGCGTGAGGTCTTGTTACTTTGCTTCAAAGTGGTTCTTTGCATTTTTAGTCTCCTAACCCATTGGTTAAATGGTTAAATAATTACCAATCTTCGGCAACCTTATACGATTTTATTACCAATAAGTTCATTCAGTCAATCCTTTTTTCACGTAAACGGATAAAAAAGCACAGAACACAGAGATCAGATTTCTGACATCTGACTTCTGTCTTTTAAATTTTAATATTGGCAATTGACACACAGAATCTTTGCAGGCACAAGCTACTGTAGCTAATTTTGGAATTTTGTCGGAGGTAAAAAATGCAAATCATAGATTTTTTGGACAAGTCGAAGGCTAAGTACGAGGTTACTAAACACGAGCCCACCTATACAGCCCAGAACCTGGCAGCAGCCGAGCATGAGCCCGGCAAATTCGTAGCCAAGCCGGTCATAGTCGAGGCCGATGACCATCTTGCTTTCCAGGCCGGCTCCTACGAGAAAGCGGTACGGATGAGTATGGACGATTATCGAAAGCTCGTTGACCCTAAAGTGCTCGAATTCAGCTATTAAGTAACCTCATAACCCTGATTATTGCTCGTCTCGCCTCTCCGAGAGGCGGGACTCTTCTGTTCTATTTTGTGTCGTATCTTGAGGTTGATAAGCCACCGACACAATGGTTATTCACGGTCTGCCCCCGCGATGACAATCACATATTCTCCCCTCGGCTTTTCTTCGAGCTGGCTCAATAGCTCGGTTATTCGACCTCGATTCACTGATTCAAACATCTTTGTCAGTTCTTTAGCCAGAGCTGCCCGCCGGTCGCCAAACACCTCCAGTGCATCCTCTAAAAAGCCCCTCAGCCGATTTGGACTCTCGTAGAAAACGAGGGTATGAGGCGACCGCTTATCTTCAGATAAGAATCGTTGTCGTTTGCCGCTTGTCCGCGGTGCAAATCCGCGAAAAGTAAAGCTGTGCGTCGCCAGCCCTGATAATACCAACGCCATCACAAAGGCGCAGGCCCCCGGCACCATTGTAACATCTATCCCCGCCTCTATTGCACTGCGAACCAGCGTAAATCCAGGGTCGGATATCCCCGGCGTACCGGAATTTGTTACCAGTGCTACTGAGTTATCCTCTTTTAGTAAACCTATAATCTTCCTGCCTGCTTGCTTCTCATTGTGCTCGTGAAAAGTAATTTGTGGCTTTTTTATCTTATAGTGTTTCAGCAAAAGACCCGTTTTCCTTGTGTCTTCACTGGCCACATAATCGACCTGCCGAAGAATCTCCAGCGCACGCAGGCTGATATCAGACAGGTTTCCAATCGGTGTCGCTACAAGGTAAAGCATATTTTTTTACTTCTCCATCTTCCCTGACTCATACAGAATAAGACTGCTCGCAACCACTGCCGCCGTTTCCGTTCGCAGAATCCGCCGACCTAAGCTAATCGGCACGATACCACAGTCTTTTGCTCTTTGCACCTCATTTTCCGCGAATCCGCCTTCAGGCCCTATGAGCAGAGCGACACTCTTAATCTTTTTTGTAGTGAGCTTGCCTGCCCTGAGCTTGTCGAAGTGGTCGAACCTATTGTCGCCACTTTTTAAGTACCGTCGCAAACTCTCCCCCTGGCCCTGCGTATGTGCCATAAATTTATAATCCGCCGGTAGGTGTCCTCCGTAAGGAGTCCATAGGACTGTGGAGAAGCCGCCGAGTTTTGTTATCGCCTCTTCAAAGTTTATGGTTTGGGTCAGCTCATGTATCTTGCTTCTGCCTGATTGTTCCGTCGCCTCTTATATAATTCGCTGCCAGCGTTTCATTTTATCCGCCAGACGTGAGGCGGATTTATTCACCTTTATTGGCTCTTTTCGTACGATGCTGCGGAAGGTTTCTATCGGGACAAATCGCTTCACACCAACCTCCGTACACTTTTGCAGCACCCATTCAAGATTTTCACGAGAAAGCACAACTTTTTCGCCCCGCAAATTTCCTTGTCCGATAAAAAACCTGTCCATCTTTTTACCTTAACTTGTCATTGCGAGCGAGGCGAAGCCGAGCGTGGCAATCTCAATACCGCCAATAGCTGAGATTGCTTCGGTCACGGAGTTTATCCTGAGCGTAGCCTGCACTGAGCACGGTCGAAGTGTCGAAGGATTCCCTCGCAATGACTTCCTTGCCTTATTCAATCATAAATCAACAATCGTGAATCGTAAACCCCGTTAGAAACTTTTTCTTTTTTATTGTACTATAACCTCGTTACAGATTTTCTAACGGGGCATAGCCAAAATTGTCATTGCCGTTTTCATAAATCCAATTACTATATGGACTTCTATGATAAGCAAAGAAAGGACATATCGTATCTTTATCAGCGTCGCTGAGCCGAGCGCCGACGCCCACTGTGCCGGACTAATAATCGCTATGCGCAAAAGGGATTACGACAATATAAAGTTTGTCGGCGTAGGCGGACCAAAGATGGCCGAAGCAGGCTGCGAATTGCTGCAAATCACTATCGACAAAGCCGTTATGATGTACAAGGCATTTAGACATATCGGCCATTATTATAAGCTCATCAAGCGTATAACTCGTTATCTTAAAACAAATAGCGTTGACTTAGTTATTGTTTGTGACTCACCCGGTTTCAACTTTCACATAGCAAAAGCCGCCAAAAAATTAGGCATCAAGACCCTTTTTTACGTAGCCCCACAGCTCTGGGCCTGGGCGCCCTGGCGGATTAAAAAACTTCGCAAATGTTGCGATAAGCTTTGTTGCATCCTGCCTTTTGAGCAAGATTGGTTCAGCCAAAGAGGTATCGATGTAATTTTTGTGGGCAATCCATTATTAGATGATTTGGGGTCGAATTTGGCCCGCTTCAGGAAAGAATATGTGGATTTTGAGCCAAAAAATGCCAGTTTTGCCATTATGCCTGGCTCACGAGCTGCCGAGATTGAATCGCTCTGGCAACCAATGCAGCAGCTCACTATTCGATTAAAACGAAAATATCACAATGCGACATTCACTACTGTGGCTGTAGATGCTGAACGAGAGCGATTTCTAAAAACATCACAAATTGCCGGCTTTGAGTGTCGATATGCTATTGGCTCGGTTAGCGAAACCGCCGCTAACGCTGACTTTGCGATTGTGGCAAGCGGCAGTGCTACTTTACAGGTGGCGGCTGTCGGATGTCCTATGGTGATAATGTATCAATCCAGCAGGATTTTGTGGCATCTGGCAGGACGTTGGCTGGTAAAAACAAAATACCTTTCTCTGGTCAATATTCTGGCAGCCAGAGAATTAGTGCCGGAATTTATGCCGTATTTTGGCTCACTCGAGCCGATTGTCGAAAGCATTGAGCGGCTTTTAGAAGATGCAGATATGTTAGCTCAAATTAGTGGTGAGCTGATTAAACTGGCTGAGCTCTCTCGAGTACCTCGAGACGGGCCGTTGGCTGAGAGAAAAGCCTGCGAGCAGGTCGCGGAGATAGCCGACCGAATGTTAGCTTAGGCCGCTAAAGCGGAAATCCTGAATCCTAATCTCCAAGCACTAAACAATCTCAAAATACAAATTTCAAATGCTCAAAATCTCGGAGTTTTGTATTTTGCTTTACCACGTTAGATACGGAATTATCTAACGGGGTAAATTTGAATCTTGACTGTCCCACCAAGGCGGGCCACGTTAGAAATGAGTCCTTTTGAGGGCCTAATAAGCCTTTGGTCGAAACTTCTAACGGGGCGGGCAAGCGTCAGACAAGTTTGTTTAGGATTTAGAATTTAGATATTAGAATTTCCTTTGGCCGTTGGTACGCATCAGCTTCACCCGCCAGACGTAAGGCGGGCTGTTCGCCGGGTTTGAAAGGTAAGGGTTTTGCGAACTGAATGGCTACTTTGCGTATGAAATCATTGACATGCTCGACCCGACAGACATGACCTGAACAAGTAAAATTTGCCATATCGAATGATTCGTCCGGGCCATACTGTGGAACACTGAAACGAGCGCTTATTTCCTGGCTGGCGTAAGGACAAGTGCCGTCATCGTGGCAGGTAAACGCTGCGCCTCTGCTCGAAACATCGAGCATCTGGCCCTGTAAAAGGGTTCCATTGAAGTCCTCGGCAAACCAGATAGGCCAATAATAATGAAGTCTTTGTTCGTTTCTTCGCTCGCCCAGCCCGTCTGTCGATGGGCGGGGCTCGTTTTTTATATTCATCTTCAGTTCCTCTTTTTGCCACCAAGGCACAAAGACACTAAATTTTTGTTTTTTTAACTTTTAATTTCTTTGTGTCTTCGTGACTTTGTGGCTAATCTTTTAAAAAATGATTGTCTTTTATCGTTATTTAACCCGCATATTTCATAAATCTTGCAGTAGGGTGGGGCTTGCCCCACCGTTCCATAATTGGTGGGCTAAAGCCCACCCTATGTCTCTCTGTGTTCTCTGTGTCCTCTGTAGCTTTGAAAAATTCGGGTTAATTACAAATCGACAGGTTTAAGGAGCGACTTTATGACGGGTAGCCGGAAAAATCGCTGCTGGCTGGGTTGATAAGACTGTAGGGTGGGCTTTAGCCCACCAAAACCCCGCAACTATGGAATAGCTTTAATAAGGTTTTTGTGTTTTTTTTAGCTTTGAGAAAGTTTATTCCTATAATCCGCCGTTGATTTTGTTTTACCACAGAGCCCCAAACGTAAGTGCGGGGTCACGTTTAGCCCCCAGGCATGCCCTGAGCTTGCCGAAGGGTTTATGCTGGGGGTCATTTAGGTTGTTATATTTAGCCCCCAGCTTTATGCTGGGGGTTTTGTTTAGTTGGTACGCCTGTCCTGATCCTGTCGAAGGGGCGACGTGCAACGAATTTCCCTTGCCGGAAATTGCGGGTTTAGGTAGTATAGTTTTTATCTTTCCCGCGAAGCTTGTCCTCGCGAAGGCGGGGAGCGGGAATCCATAATATATATTGCGAGAAAGTGAGAAACTGATATGGGCGATAAGGGAAAAAAAGATAAAGGCAAAAGGGAACAACATAAAAAGGCCTTGCTTACTCCGAAGGAAAAACGAAAATTAAAACAAGAAAAGAAGAATAAATAATTGCCCGGCGGTGTTCTTGGCCCTGCCTTGTTTAGCCGTCGCCGGAATGGCGGCGTTAAAAACTTATATTTAGCCCCTCAATCTTGTCCTCGAACACCTGCCACTGCATGCCTTAGGCGGGAGTCGTAGTCGGGGATTATTGAGTGGGTTACTTTAACCGAGATACGCTTCACGAGATACGCTTGTCCGCCGTCTTGTCCGGCGTAGCGCAAGCGAAGTCGGAAGCCTCGGCGAAGGCGGAAGCAACGAATAGTGTTTCCCGTTTTATACAGACCGTATAATCAGTGTTGGGCGAAAAAAGGGAAGGACATGGGAAAATGTACCGGACACCTTTAATTCCTCCTCGGCCATTTGCAAACCGTATTGATTTTTCAGCGTGAGCCGTTAGAATTGCACCGGACTATCAAGGACATATTTAATGAGCACTACGCTAATCGAATCTGGCGTCAAGACACAAAAAGCTAAACCATTTTTGAAATGGGCCGGAGGTAAAACCCAACTTCTGGATGAGATCAATGCCCGTTTGCCAGAAGAACTCCGCACGGGTGAGATTGATACCTACGTCGAACCGTTCGTCGGTGGTGGCGCCGTCTTCTTTCACATCGCAAAGAACTATCCCAAAATCAGACATTTTTACTTGTTCGATATAAATGAGGATATCATTAACTGTTACAACACTATCAGGAGCGATGCCGCCTCGATTATCGCGGAGCTTCGAAAATTGGAGAACCGCTATCTCAAGGGAGATGAATCCCAACGCAGAGCTATGTATTATCGTGTTCGCAAGGAGTTTAACTGCGACAGATTACCAGCAAAGCTCATCTTCCTCAATAAAACCTGTTACAACGGCCTATACCGTGTTAATAGAAGCAATGAATTCAATGTTCCGTTTGGTAATTATAGGAACCCTACGATTTGCGACAAGGAAAATTTGGATGCTGTGTCCACAGTCCTGCAAAACACGGAGGTAATCACTGCCGATTTCGAAGAAGCCGGGCGTTACCTCAACAATCACTGTTTTGTATACCTTGACCCCCCTTATCGGCCAATTAGTGCCACTGCAAGTTTCACTTCATACGCGAAAGGTGATTTTACTGAAGAAGACCAAATCCGACTTGCGAACTTTTGTGAACGAATACGGCAAAAAGGTGCAAGATTTCTTTTGAGCAACTCCGACCCTAATAACGAAGACCCAAAGGATAACTTCTTCGACAGACACTATCGAAGGTTCACGATTGCCACAGTCAAGGCCAACAGAATGATAAACTGCAAAAGTTCCCTCAGAGGCCAAATCAACGAACTGATCATTACAAACTATCGGGCGGGAGACCAAAACAGATGAGCGCCAACGAATCGTGGGCAAAGATATTCTCCGATTATCACATAGATAAGCACGATTTCGAGCAGTCTCCCTTTCGGATTACAGCAGAGCAAATAAAGAGAGCGTGTCAAAATTTCACGAAGACGGGGGAAAAAGAGGTTAGAATCCTTTGCAAGCAGGATCGGAGGGAAGACCGGCCAAACGTGTTTATCGAGAGAGAGTTGTTCTTGCTCCCAATAAAAAATGGTGAATACGTTATCATAAAGGGACATGGATATGTGGATATTCCTCCCATTGAATCAACACAGGAATTTTACGTGTCCAAATTGGACTTCAAACTCGACACAGCAGTCGTGGGTAACTCTGAGATGCAGCATCTCGACTTTGCATATGCTGCCAGTTTGATTCGAACCTTTATGGGTGATGACACTTTGGTGCTGACTATCAGAGGACGCAAGTATACCCCCGTGTTTTCCTTTAGCGTTGGTCGGCACTTGATAAACGTTCAAAGCGTTCAAACCGAGGTCGATGCAGGATACGAAGGACGAAAGCAAGTTGTATTGGTGGAGGCCAAAGCTGCAAAGACATCAAACGTGATAATAAGGCAACTGTATTATCCGTTTCGCCAGTGGCAAGCTCACACACAAAAACGTATTGTCACTCTTTTCTTTGATAAGAGCGGTGATACATATTGTATTTGGGAGTTCCGTTTTACTGACGTAGAAGACTACAACAGTATTGAGCTTGTCAAATCCGGTCGGTTTCGAATCAGGACGGATGCGAAATGAAAGCCCTTGGGGAATATGAATCTGAGTATACGACTGTCTGGTCGTTTCCGCAGCGGGGAGATTGGGCGACGCACAAGTCCGACTATCGTGGCAATTTTGCGCCTCAGGTGCCGAGAAATCTGATAGAGATGTATTCTGATGAGGGGGATTCAGTCCTTGACCCGATGGTAGGAGCGGGGACGACGCTGGTTGAAGCAAAATTATTGGCGAGACACGCTCTGGGCATAGATATTAACCCAGATGCTACAAAACGAGCCGAAGAAGCATTAAAATTTACTCATCAGCCGCCAACGAAACAGAAGGTCGTTGTTGGTGACGCTCGCGACCTGTCTTTTTTGAAAGACGACTCATTTGACCTTGTTCTTACCCATCCACCCTATATGAACATCATCAGATACTCGGAAGGCAAAATACCGGCAGACCTTTCGAATATATCAAGCTTGCCGAAGTTCTGCGATGAGATTGAAAAGGTGGCGAAGGAATTGTTTCGTCTTCTTAAGCCGGATAAATACTGTGCAATTCTTATTGGCGATACCCGCAAGGGAAAGCATTTCGTGCCGTTGGCATTTAACGTTATGCAGCGTTTCCTCAAAGTCGGCTTTGTTATGAAAGAGGATATTATCAAGGTTCAGCACAACTGCAAATATACCGAGCGCTGGAGGCCAAAGGCGAAGCAGGGGGGATTCTATCTAATAATGCATGAGCACTTGTTTGTCTTTAGAAAGCCCAAGGTCGGCGAAGACCTCTCTCGCATCAAATACAGCACAACAATGTGATTGCCGATGACCCACTCCTCCAGAGATGGCTTGAGATGTCGCCAAAAGGGCTTGGTTCGCGGTTTCTGAGGCGTTAAAGGGACTTTTGGGGGCTTACAACGTGGCATTGTAAGGTTACATTGAGACATTGCAAGCCTACATCGTGATATTGCAGCCTTACATCGTGGCAAAGTAAGCGTGACCTGAGGCAGATGAAGCGTAATAAAGGGGAGGTGAAGTGTTATCTGCGAAAGATGAAGCGTGATATGCAATGGATGAAGCGTTATCTGTCACAGATGAAGGGCACTGGGCGGTTGGAGCGCAAACCGTTCCGGTGAATTCCGCCACGGCGGATAATTCTGAGCAACTTGTGCCGGCGCAGTCAGGTATCCGCGGTTTTCTAAAGGCAAATAGTCTTTTCGACTAATCAAAAGGACTATATAACACTCCCTCACCAATTAACCAATCAACTAATTCACTAATTCTCTGCGCTCTTAGCGCCTTCTGTGGTTAAAACTAGTCCGTGGAATCTGTGTAATCTGTGGCTAAATTTTTTTTGTGCCATCCTTCCTTTAATTGATTAATATTGATTTATTATTTACTATTTTCCGTGTAATCTGTGAAATCTGTGGCCAAAAATAATCAGTGTAAATCTGTGTTAATCCGTGTCTAATTATTCTTCGTGCCTTCGTGGCTTCGTGGCTATTTCTTGTACGAGTTTAACAAACTCTCTGCCGCGCTGCTCGTAGTTTCCAAACATATCATAGCTTGCACAAGCTGGACTTAGCAGGACAACATCGCCGCTAATCGCCAAGCGTCTGGCCAATTCAACCGCATCGGTTAATAAACTAACAATTTCGATTTTTATTGATTTCTCTGTGTCCTCCTTGTCCGGCGTAGCCTTGGCGAAGACGGATGTGTTCTCTGTGGCTAATTTCTTTTTAATCGAATCTGCGATTTTTTTGGCGGTTTGCCCGAGCAGGATAGCTGCCTTGGCTTTCTCTGCTATTTTTTGGCCGAATTCATCGAAGGATAGATTCTTATCATATCCGCCGGCAATAATAATTATTGGCTTCTCGAAGGCCTCCAGCGCGGCAATCCCACCCTGAGGCGTTGTTGCTTTCGAGTCGTTATACCAGCTGACGCCATCGACCTGTTCGACCAATTCGAGCCGATGAGGCAACGGCTTAAATCCCGGCAGGGAATTTTTAATCTGGCCGTCGTTAATGCCGAAGTGCCTGGCGATAGCTACGGCAGCGGCGAGGTTTGAAAGATTAGCCCTACCGGGCAGAGAGAAATTCCTGCGGATTTCTTCATTTATATCATCGGTTGAAAATTTGATGCAAATTCTGCCAGCGTCAGAGCTATATTTTTCAAACCATTCGGCGCCGAGTTTATCTTCGGCGTTGAAGATGGAAACTGCAGGGCGATTTCCATCGGTTTTTTGGAATTTGAAGATGTTTTCTTTAGCGGCACAATAATTAGCAAATGTAACATAGCGGTCAAGATGGTTCGGCGTAAGATTGGTTAGAAGCGCAACGTCTGGTGCTTTTTGGATTTCGGCTAACTGCTCGATCTGAAAGCTGGACAGTTCCAGCACAACTAAATCATCAGGGCTGATTTGCTCTAATATAGTTAGTAACGGCTCATTACCGATATTGCCGCTGAGCCAAACCTTCTCGTAGTGCGTCGAGTGTCGTGCGTCGTGCGTCTTCTGTCTTCTGTCTTCTGTCTTCTGATTTCTGAGCAAATGGGCAGTGAGGGCGGCTGTTGTGCTTTTGCCGTTTGCTCCGGTTATGCCGATTATCGTTGCAGGGCACAATTCAAAAAAGATGTTTATCTGGGAGGTGACAAACTTGTTATGCAGGTGGGCGATTTCCAGAAATTTATTATCAGGAGCAACTGCGGGATTGGCTACGATAATATCTGCTTTTTCAAAATCGCTCACGTCGTGTGAGCCGAGATGAAATTCTATATCAGGAAATTCTTTAAGTTTTTCGATAGAATCTTGTAGTTTTTCTGCTGGTGCTAAATCTGTTACGACAACCTTAGCGCCGGCACTTGCAGCGAATTTAGCGGCATCAACGCCACCGCCGAAGCGTCCCAGACCCATCACCAAGACTTTTTTTCTGGTGAAAAATTCCTTGTTCATATCGATGTCTGCATAGCGTTTGCGAGGTCGATTTTTGCATCGATGACGGCCTGTTCGATGCACCTTTTCCAATCATCACCGAACTGGTCTTTGTATTGTGGCTTTTCGTATGCGTAGATTATTGACCGCGAGGCGTTAATTAAAGCGCCGGTGCCGTCAGGTTTACAGAATCGCACACACTCGGCAGCAGAGGCGCCTTGTGAGCCATAGCCGGGTACGAGAAACCATATCTTGTCGTATTTCTGTCGCAGTGTTGTTGTAACTTCGGGAGCGGTGCCGCCTACTACCATTCCAACGTTACTATAGCCGCCCTTGCCGATTCGCCAGGATTGGATGGCGATTTGGTTGACTACTTCAGCGAGCTTTTCATACATCGTTTGGCCTTCTGTATTGGCGAAATCCTGAATAGACGCAGCGGAAGGATTGCTGGTGCGAATTAAAACGAATACTCCCTTACCCTCCTTGTTTGCCATATCCGCAAAGGGCAAAATTCCATCTGTCCCGGTATAACCATTGATAGTTATCCCATCGGGAGCCAGCGTATCTTCAAGGCCGGTTAGTTCCGGGTTTTGCAGGTGGGCAGCGGCGTAAAGCTCAGCGGTATGGCCTATGTCACCGCGTTTGACATCGCCGATTATTTCCAGGCCCAGCTCATCGCCTTCGGAAATCAAGGAATAGTAAG
>CAZUPG010000007.1:0-10610 GCA_964622085.1 uncultured Pirellulales bacterium
CGAATGAGGTCGAGATGAAACTGGCATTGGAATTTGCATTAGGCGCCGATTCGCCGGTCGTTATAAGGTATCCGAAAGACCTTATTCCGCCGAAGAAATTTGTCAAAGCCGCTTGTGCTAAGCCGTTCAAGCTGGGTAAAAGCATATTTGTTAAAAAGACAAAAGATTCACTTATTGCAATCGTTAGTTATGGCAGCGTCTTGACAGAGGCGTTGAAAGCAGCCAGTCTGTTAGCCAAGGAAGGCCTTGCGGTCGATGTGATTAATGGGCGATTTGCTGCTCCTATCGATGAGGAAATTGTCTCTCTGTTGGGCCGGGGCAAGGGTATAATCACGGTAGAGGACCACGCTGGTGCCGGTGGGTTCGGCTCAGCGGTTCTGGAGCTGGCTGTCGAAAAATTAAAAGATAGCAATAAACCAGCGGCTATTCGTGTGCTGGGTGCACCGAGGAGATTCATCGGACACGATTCCCGTGAAGCCCAGCTTATGCAGGCCGGTATAAGTGCCGATAAAATAATAGAGACAGCAAAAGAAATGATTGGCGATAATTGATTCCTTCGACTCTTTCGACAAAGCTCTCTTCGACTGCGCTCAGGACAGGCAAGACAGGTTTGCTCAGGACAAGTATTGATAATTTGCGAAAAGCGAAATACGAGATGCCGGATACGAAGCTGCCCAGATTGGTAATTTTTGGCGACATAAGGAAAGAGCATGTTGCTGAGGCCGTTGAGAAATTCAGGGATTTTGTCGAAGACAGGGCCGAGATAGTGGCAAGTTGCAGTATCGAGGGCTGTAAAGCCGTCTTCGACCCTGAGGATCAGACCCGAAGGGAGATTCTAAAAAAATCGGACTACGGCAAGGGCCTTCGCCTTGACAAGTGTGATTTTGCCGTTGTTTTCGGCGGTGATGGCAGCATTATTTCAGCGGGGAGGATTTTGAGGCAGAGTAGAGTTCCAGTTATAGGAGTTAATCTTGGAAAGCTTGGTTTTTTGGCGGAATTTAGCGTCGGCGAGCTTGAAAAGTATTTTGATGATATAGTATCAGGTAAAGCGTCTATCGAAAAACGGATGATGCTGAAATGTAAAGTTTCCAGTGGCTCCGCTGGATATCCAGAAAAATTCGGCTCAGTGGCTATCAATGATGTTTTTATTACTGCCGGGCCGTTACATAGAACGATTGAGTTGAAAGTAGCGGTGAATAACCAGCCGGTGGCCAGTTTTGTAGGCGATGGTCTGATAATATCCGCTCCAACGGGGTCGACGGCCTACAATCTCTCGGCAGGTGGGCCAATTCTTGATAGTTCGATGGAGGCAATGGTTATTACGCCGATTTGCCCTCATTCGCTTAGCTTTCGTCCCATAGTTATCGATGCAAATAGCAAGGTGGAGATTTCGATGGCCCGGATTGATAAAGGAGCGACTATATCGGTAGATGGACAGGATTCTTTGGGACTCTCAGGTGATGATATTGTCGGTATCGAGAGGGAAAGCAGCGATTTTCTTCTCGTAAATAATCCGCTGCGGACCCGCTGGGACACATTAGCTGCTAAACTGGGTTGGGCTGAAAAGCCGAAGTATAAGACAGACCCTTTTAGGAGTTAATTATGAAGAATCGACAATTCATTTGTAATTGTGAGGGTGGCCCTTGCCCGTCTCAAGGCCCTCGAGATAGCAAGATAGGAACCCGAATGCTTTTCACAGCAGTAGTATTTGTTATTCTCTTATCGGCAACGGCCTTGCCACTTCAGAATCCATACGTCAGGAGTCCTGCTGGCTCGATTTCTCGTCCGGTCAGTCAGACTCGTCAGGGCCTGTTTCGAAGCCCCAGTCGGTATGATACCGGTGGTAACAGATTGGTTGTCGGTAATGTGCGTGGTGGTAAGCATTTTCGTGCTGATGTGCCCTATCAATCAACCACGAGTTTTAGCGAGTCGGTTCCGTCGGCAGAGCTTTCTTCTTTTTTGAGATATTCCGCTGGAGAAGAAGGGTTTAAGCGTGAAGCCGGCAGATACAAACGAACCCTGCCATATTACAATCCGAGTCAGACTGTAACATTTACCAAGCCTGGTCGCCCTGGTGTTTTCACGTCGTCGAGCGCCTCGGCAATTAAAAGTGTTAGTAGCGGTAGTGGTGCTGTGGGTGGGCTTGCTCAGACAACTCATCCGAGCACACGGGTTTTAGCCGACGGTGCTGCCTCTGTTTCTGACATAAGATCGCGGCCAATGTCGAGGAGTATGGAGGAGATGGAGAGGTTGATCTCGGCTGAAGTCGGCGGACTCCCTGGAGGCGAGGGACTAACAACTGAAGGGGTAGAGCCGAGAGCAGAGCGGATAAGCGACAGGGCAGCCGATTTGAAGATAAAACCAGTTGGCCAAGAGGAAATTCGACAGCGTTCCGGACTCGCTGGGCGTCCTTATGCGGAAGAGACTGCGGCTATGGAGGACAGGGTAGTTATGCCGTTTGGACGAGAACAAATACCTTCCAAACGCCAGGTAGAAGTAGAATCTGAAACAGATGTTCCTGTTAAGAGTACGCAAGAGTCGCCCGGCGTGGGTGGAGAACAACAAGATTTGTTTGATACTTATAAGCAGGTGAGGCAGCAGATAGATAATTTACAGGAAACTCTTAAGCAATTAAAGGCTGACAAAGCTGCTTCAGAGACCTCGGCTATAAAAAGCGTTTGGCAAGCCAGGGAAACTGCTGGTGCCGAGAAGAAATCGGGCCAGCTTGATATTCGGTATCCTGGTATTGATACTCAACTGCAATCTTTTAGAAGAAATATCGAGCGTTTGGCGTCAGGTAGAGGACAAGCGGAAGAGCTTTCCGGCGGTGATATATCAACACAAGCTAAGCGCATTTTGGGTGGCAAGAGCTTGGCTTCTTTTTCGGAAGATAAGTTCAACGAGTATATCAGGGCTGCCGAGTTATATCAAGAACAGGGCAGGCACTATCGGGCAGTAAGCGCTTATACTCTGGCATCAATTTACAATCCGGACGACGCTCGTGCATACGCTGGTAAGGGCCATGCGTTATTTGCCGCTGGTGAGTATATGAGCAGCGCCCTGTATCTTTCCAGAGCGATTGAGATTTCTCCTGAGTACGCAGCAGCTAAGGTAAACCTTTTGGATATATTGGCTACGGATGATAAGGAAAAACTCGACAGCCGAATAGCTGAAGCCGAAGAATGGCTTCACAGGAGCGACAACACCGCTGAATTGCAATTTTTGCTTGGCTATATTTATTACCAGGTGGGCAAACTCGACAAGGCCAAGGAAATGATCGATGTAGCTTACATTAAAATGCCGGGGTCGCCGGCTGTCGATGCACTGAGAAAAGCAATCGATGAGAATATAAATCTGCCGTAGGCGGATAAATTCTACAGTACCCCGGATGCAGGATTAAAATTTGTTATCCGGTATGCCTGGTTTTGAAAAAGACAGGATAAAAGGAGTTTGGGAGGGCCCCGCATGGAGGCAGCGCTGCAAGAGGTATTTGGGGCGAGTGGTGTTTTATCACAATCCTTAGCAAGTTTTGAGAACAGGCCCCAGCAGTTGCAGATGGCCTGTGCGGTACAGTCCGCCCTGAGTGGAAACGGTCGTCATTTGGTTGTTGAGGCAGGCACGGGCGTCGGCAAAAGCTTCGCATATCTTGTCCCTGCGATTGAGCTTGTGAGCAGAGCAAAAGGCAAAGTTCTAATCAGTACCTTTACTATTACTCTGCAGGAGCAGCTAATCCATAAAGACATTCCGTTCCTATCTGAGTGTCTGCCATACAAATTCACCCCGTTAGAAAAATCACAAGCGAGGGACAAGCCCGTCAAAAATACCTCGGACAAGGAGCAAAAGAAACGATTTCTAACGGGGTTCACAGCAGGACTGGCCAAAGGCAGGGGCAATTATCTTTGCAGACGTCGGCTGGGATTTGCCCTGCAAAGACAGAGCTTATTGTTTGACAAAGCAGCTTCACAGCTTGCGGTGATAAACGACTGGGCCAAGCATACCAAAGATGGCTCGCTGAGCGACCTTGGTTTTGTACCAGGTACGACGATATGGGATGCGGTCAAGAGTGAGCACGGCAACTGTCGTGGCCGAAAGTGTATATATTTTCGCGATTGCTTCTACTGGCGTGCACGACGACAACTGGATAGCGCCGATATTATTGTTGCCAACCACGCACTACTATTTAGCGACCTTGTGCTCAAAGAACAGGGTGCATCGGTGCTGCCTGATTACAAATACATCATCCTCGATGAGGCACAGAATATCGAGCATGTGGCGGAAGAGCATTTCGGAATAGATATCAGCAATCACAGAGTTCAATTTCTGCTTAATGGTCTTTACAATCCGAGAACACATAAAGGGCTGCTGGCTTTCACCGAGGCAGATAAGGCAGTAGATTTAATCGGCAGGATAACCAAGGAGTCGGGCAGCTTCTTTAAGCAGGTCAGGAGCTGGTACGAAAGCAATAAAGACGAAACCAACGGCAGATGTTATGCAAATTTTATCGCTAATAATCTGTCGGGACATCTTAACAATCTGCGGTCGGAACTGAGTAAACTCGCGAAGAATACCGAAGATGTCGATGAGAGATTTGAGATTCTGCGTTTTGTTGATAGATGCGCTGTTCTGGCCGAAGATATTGATTGTTTTTTATTGCAGAAGAGAAAAGATTATGTCTATTGGGTCGAGGTCAACATCGAGAGGAAAACAACTATTCGTTTAAAAAGTGCAGCGCTCAATGTCGGGCAGGACGTAAGACGCTGTCTGCTCGATAGATATGGAGCTGTGATTATGACCAGTGCTACGCTGAGCAGCGATGCGATACCTGAAAAAACCGGATTTGAGTTTTTTGCCGGTCGCATAGGACTCGAGGATTTTGAGGCTCTTAAAGTTGGTTCGCCTTTCGATTACGAAAACCAAGTTACAATTTATATCGAAAAAGACCTGCCTGACCCCAATGAGCCGGATTTTATTGAGCAGGCAACAAAGACCTTGAAAAAATATATCTTGCAAACGAAGGGTCGGGCATTTGTTCTTTTTACCAGCTACGAGATGCTCGATAAAATGGCTGATGAACTTTACGAATGGATGAAAGAAAATAATATCGAGTTATTGCAGCAAGGATATGGGCTGGATAGAACGGTACTTTTAGAGCGTTTCAAGGACGAGGGTAAATCTGTCTTATTCGGCACGGATAGTTTCTGGCAGGGAGTGGATGTGCCGGGAGAGGCGCTGAGTAATGTCGTTATTGTACGGCTTCCTTTTGCGGTACCTGGTAAGCCGTTAATTGCGGGGCGTCTGGAGCAGATAAGGCAGCTCGGCGGCAATCCTTTTTATGACTATCAACTGCCGTCGGCGATACTGAAATTCAAGCAGGGCTTTGGCCGGCTGATTCGCACAAAAAGCGATACCGGCATCGTAGTTATCCTTGACAGCCGCGTCGTCAATAAAACATACGGGGCGAGGTTTTTGGAAGCGATACCGAAATGTAAGTTGCGGATTGTGTCATCCAGCAACAGTAAAGCAGGAGACTAAAAATTTAAAATTAAAAGCTCGAAACCAAAGCTAAAAACTGAAAAGTTTTGAATTTTACGCTGTGGTTTTTCACTTTAACTTTTAAGCTTTACGCTTTTTTATTCGTCCATCCCTTCGACTTTGCTCCCCTCGGCTTGGTTCGACCTTGCTCACCACAGGTTGCTCGGGACAGGCAGGGCAGGCGTCTATCTTCCATCGTTTTCTACCACTCCCTCACGGTCGCGGCTCTGACGAGAATCCGATATCGAGCATCTTGCCCGCCTTACGTCTGGCGGGCGAGAATCAAGAAATTTAGATACTTGCTTCGAGCTGGGCGAGGATGGCTTTCGCTTTTGCGACTCTGTTGCCGGTTGGGCCTTGCCAGTGAAGCTCCGCATTTCGCTTGATTAGGTCTTCCACTTTTCTGCAGGCCAGAAGCACAGTGGCGTGATTTTTGTTGCCCATAAATCTGCCTACCTCTGAAGACGACATCTTCGTGTGCTTTCTAGTCAGATACATACTGAAATGCCGGGCCAAAGCTACGGTTCTATCTTTCTTGGATGAGTGTATGTTGGCAGGTGTTAATCCGAAGTATGTAGTAACAGCCGATTCGATATCCGATATGTGCACAATCGGGTCGCACCTTTCCAGGTGTTCAGCCAGTACCTCTTGGGCCATAGCCAGATTGATTTTTTTATTTTGCAGCGCCGAATAAGCAATTAGTTTCAGCAGAGCGCCTTGCAATTCCCGTACATTGGTTCGCAGATTTTCAGCAATATATCTTATTACATTTTCGGGGATTTGTTTTTGGTCCCCCGCTCCTGTCTTCCGACAGGAAGACGCGGGGGTGCCAAAGTTTGCTGTCATTATAGTTGCAGTGTGCTGTCGGCAGATTTGACAGCGGGTCTGGAAATCAGGGCTGTTTATTTTGACAACCATCCCTGAAACAAAGCGGTTAACCAGCTTTTCGGACAATTGTCCTATCATCTTGGGATGTGCGTCTGAGGCCAGCACGACCTGTTTACCTGCCAGATTGATGGTGTTGAAAGTATGCAGAAATTCTTCCTGTGTTGATGGTTTGCTGGCCAAAAAGTGGATGTCGTCGATAGCTAACAAGTCGGTTTGTCTCATTTTTCGTCGAAAGTTCTCGAGCTTTTTTATTTTCAAGGCCAACACAAACTGGTTAACGAAATCCTCGGCTGACAGATATAGCCACCTGGTTTGAGGTCGCTTGGTGGCTACTTTGTTGCAAATTCCCTGCAGCAGGTGTGTTTTTCCAACTCCGTATCCGCCGTGAATAAACAGCGGGTTGAACGGGCTTTTCTGCTCGTTTACGACTGCTTTCACAGCATTGTAGGCAAGCTCGTTCGACCGTCCGACAACAAATGTATCCAGAGTAAGTTTCAGTTTTTTAGGTGGCGGTTTAGTCTCAACTCTACGGTCCCGATAAGGTCGGGACCCCGCCGCAGGTGGGTGGGCCTTGGCCACGAGTTGCGCCTGTGAGTCCAGTTGCGTTCGCCTCTGGTGGCCTGTTAGCTTCGGGTCGATGGTGAATGTAATCTTTCGAGCGTCGCCGGTAACTTCCCGTACCGCCATGCTGATTTCGTTTGCAAAGTGATTTTCAATCCAGCTTGCAATGAAAAGGTTTGGCACACCAACCTTTAGATAACCGCCTGTAAGGGTAAACCTGGTTGAGTTGCTAAACCAGATACGAAACTTTTGTTGCCCTATCTTCTTAGCAAGAGCATCGTTAATAGCGCTTATCTGGGCTTCTTCCGAGCGGAGTTTATCATCCGTGATTATGCCCTGCATCGATACTTCTCCTGCCTAACTCCATTAATTCTCAATACTCATCGAGCACCGAGTATCCAGTATCGAGTATCGAGTATCAAGACAAATTTAGGGGATTTCTTTTCCACATAGTCGAGGGTATTGATAGTGTTGACTTTGCGCACGAAAAAAACTTATTCTTAACAGGTTTTACACGTTGCAAGCTTGTTTTGTGGAAAAGTTGTGGATTGAATTTGGGATTTTCCCTTACATGTATTCCGGAGTGGGTACGGCCAGATTTTCTGGCAAGCGATTTTTGGTTTGTCAATACTCATTCACAAGGTGTAATAAAGCCACTATTGTCATTGCGAGGCCTTTGAAAAAGGCCGTGGCAATCTCCGGCTTACGAACAATTGAGATTGCTTCCCCTTCGCTTCGCTCTCGTCACGGCGGAGCGTGCCGTAGCCGGGCAGGGCTTCGGCTCACTCGCTCGCAATGACAAGCTGCGTATGCTTTTATCAAAGCTATACTTATGTAAAACCCAGTCAAGTTGAGTAAGTTGTGAAAACTCTATGCCAAACAACTTACTGCAACTGTGAGATAAACTGCTATAAAATCTCATCGGGTAATCAGGTAAGATTCTTTTATGAGTGTGTTTTGTAATTAGGGGAAATCTACCTCACAGGGTAAATTATGAGTAAATTTTATTATGTCTATGTCCTACAATCGGAAAAAGACCATAATTTTTATGTCGGCTATACCAATGATATAAAACGAAGGTTAGATGAACATAACGGTGGAAAAGTACCTGCAACCAAGAGTAGAAATCCTTTGAAGCTAATTTATTGGGAGGGATGTTTGAATCAACAAGACGCTACCAGACGAGAAAAATATTTAAAATCTGCGTGGGGTAAAAGATATATAAAAAGCAGACTCAAAGAATATCTTGGATTTACCCCGTGAGATATCATCTATTTCAGTTATAGAATCCTCATAGATATATTAGCTTGCCTCACAGGACAAACACGTGAAATTGGGAATTATCTCACGGGGTGAACATATCGCCGGGCTGAGTGTGCTGGCCGTTGACAAAATCTTTGAAGTCCATAAGGGCAGAGCCGGCAGGCTTGATTTTTGTAATCTTGAGGGAATCTTGGCCACAGATAACGTTAAGACTTTCGTCAAGTGTCCCTGCTGTTAGGCCGGTTAGGTTTAATGTCTTGACTACTTCTGCCATAGCTATGGTAACGCGCATTGATTTACTGGTTTTTTTAGACAGGTACGTTGCTGAAGCACCTGGCCAGGGGCAAAGACCGCGTATCTTTCTTTGAATCTGCTCTGCTGATGCGTTAAAGCCTAAAATACCATCTGATTTTTTTAACTTGGGTGCAAAAGTCGCTTTTGAGTGATCCTGCTTTGTGGGCGTTACAGTACCATTTGCAATTTTATCGAGTGTTTCTAACAATAATAGTTCGGCCAATTTTGCGAGCCGGTCGTGAAGCTCACCTGCCGTTTCGCCAGGTCTTATATCTGTAGCGGCCTGGCTGAGCATGTCGCCGGCGTCCATTTTTCCAGCTAATGCGATTATGCTGATGCCGGTTTGGTTATCGCCGTTGATTATCGCCCAGTTTATAGGCGCAGCTCCTCGATATTTGGGAAGCAAAGAGGCGTGGACATTGATGGCGCCTTTCGGAGGAAGATTTATTAGCTCATTGCCAATTTTCTGGCCGAACGCAATTACCACAATCAAGTCCGGCTTATAGCCGGCTATCTTCCGGACCATTTGCGGAGCGTTTACATCATCTGTTTCAATAAAAGCAATTGAGCGGGCATCTGCCCAGCCAGCTACCGGCGTGGGTGTTGGTTTTCTGCCCCTACCGGCCTGGCGCGACGGTTGTGTTACGATGAAATCCAGACAATGACTTGATTGTGCCAGAGCATTCAGACATTCCAGGCCGAATTCGCCGCTTCCTAAGTAAACTATATTCATTTTCGTTTCTCGCAGCTCAATGCTTCCGCCTTCGCCCCTTCTTCGCATAAAGCTACGAAGGGCTACGGCGGACAAGCGATGCTCGAAAACGAGTATCGAGTATCAAGATTCACGCGATTGTTCGTGTTCTTCCGTCAGTTTTTTAATTTGTTTTCGGTGTGCGATTTTGGCTGCCCGGCCCATACGATTGACGATGGTCATTCCCTCGATATGGTCGTATTCGTGCTGAAGTACCCTGGCATAAAGGCCTTCGGCCTCTTCGGTAAACTCACTGCCGTCAAGGTCGGTGGCTGTAACCTTGCATTTTTTGTATCTTCGAATTTTGGTGAAAATACCCGGCGCAGAAAGACATCCTTCCTCGAAATTTATAAGGGGTCCCTCCCGGGTAACGGTTGGGTTTATATAGACCTTTAATTTTTCTCTGCTTCCATTGAGCGATATGATAAACAGCCGAAGCGGCACGCCTGCCTGTGGCGCTGCCAAGCCGATGCCCTTGTTTTTCAGCATAATGTCGGTCATCTTCTCTATAAGCTGTCGGATATTATCGTTGATTTCTTCAACCGGCTGGGCGCGCCCAGCCAAAACATCAGCCGGGTAGTGCGTAATTCGACATTTGTTAATATCTATCATTTTCATAGCTCTTTCACTTCGCGGCTTGATGTGCTATTTACGCTTTACGTTTATTATCGTCGAATTCGGTGCCGGTGAAGATATTTCCGAGGTAGTGCCTTCTGACGGTTTCGTTGCGAACGATTTCTGCCGGTGTGCCGGCTCCAATTACCTTGCCGTGGTCGATGATGTAGGCCTTATCAGCTACCTCGAGCGTCCTTTCGACATTGTGGTCGGTAACAAGAATACTGACGCCGGAGGCAGCGAGTCGGTGGATTTCGCCTTGCAAATCCCCGACAGCAATAGGGTCAACGCCGCTAAACGGCTCGTCCAAAAGAACTAACGAGGGGTCCGTTATCATAGCACGAGCGATTTCAAGTTTTCTTCGCTCGCCACCGGAGAGGAATCGCCCCTGACTATCGGCGACCTCGCTAAGTGCAAAATGCTCAATTAGCAAAGACGCCTTACGGTTGCGCTCGGCGCGTGTGATAGACATTGTTTCCAGAATAGCATATAGGTTATCGCGGACGCTGAGGCGCTGAAAGATGCTCGGCTCCTGTGAAAGATAGCCGATACCGAGGCGTGCTCTCTTATACATTGACAGCTTTGTAATATCTCGGCCTTCAAAGATGACCGAGCCGTTGCTAGGGGTAACCATTCCCATAATCATTCTAAAGGTGGTGGTTTTGCCGGCACCGTTTCTGCCCAGAAGTCCGACTATGCTGCACTG
>CAZUPG010000007.1:10620-15887 GCA_964622085.1 uncultured Pirellulales bacterium
AAAGAAGTATTCCGGCAGGGCCGTTGTGAACGAAATATCTATACTGCGCTGACCGATAGCAATAGATATTTCGTTGACAACGGCCCTGCCGGAATACTTCTTTACCAGCCCGCGAGTTTCAAGAAGAGTCATATCCATCATCTTTGTATCTCTTGTATTGTGTTTTTCATATTGCGTGTGAGGTATTATATCCATATCACCGGCTAAAGCCAATTGTCTTTTTTTGGCAATTGAGCTAAACAGTCCAAATCGTGTTTTTTCGAAAGCTGATAAATATTCTGGTATTTTTGCGATATTTTTGCTATATGGTGGGTTTTTACACAATATAGGGCTTGATTTGTTTATACGCCATAGGCGTATTAATTTGAGAAGGCGTATGTTTGCGGTTCTGAGCGATATACATTCCAACTTAGAGGCCTTAACCACGGTTCTGGCTGATATTGAAAAACGGGGCATAAAGACAATTTATTGTCTGGGCGATGTGGTCGGTTACGGCCCAAACCCGAGGGAGTGCCTTGATTTGATTATAGAGAAAACCAAGTGGTGCATTCTGGGCAATCACGATTATGCTACTCTTTATGAGCCGACAAATTTCAACTACGCAGCGGAGCAGGCAAGTTTTTGGACCCGTGAGGTTCTGGAAGCAGAGGAATATAAGCCAAGCCGTAACAGGCGCTGGAGCTTTTTGGGCGAATTGCCGATGCGACGGACGCTCGAAAGCAGGCTGGGGGTAACCGCAGCAACAATGGATTTTGTTCCTGCCTCACCCAGAAGGCCGATTAATGACTAT
This sequence comes from uncultured Pirellulales bacterium, assembly GCA_964622085.1. Taxonomy (GTDB): domain Bacteria; phylum Planctomycetota; class Phycisphaerae; order Sedimentisphaerales; family Anaerobacaceae; genus CAZBWE01. The sequence goes on from CAZUPG010000007.1 coordinate 11,411, forward strand.
ATCTTTCCTGATGATGTTTACACCAATCCGCTAAAGGTTAGGCTGCTCTTCGAGCTGGTCAAGCATATCTGCTTTGTCGGCCACACGCATATGCCCGGCGTATTTCTCGATGAGCCGGATTTCTATCCGCCGGACGAGCTGGACAATGTCTATCCGATTATCGATGGCGAGAAAGCGATTATCAATATCGGCTCTGTAGGACAGCCGAGAGACAAGGACAACAGAGCAAGCTATGCGTATGTAAATGAGAATCTGGTGAACTTTGTGCGGCTTCAGTACGATTTTGAAACTACTATGAAAAAGATAAAAGCAATCGACCAGCTGGATAACTTCCACGCCGAAAGATTGCTGGATGGAAGATAGAAGTAGTGAATAGTGAATAGTGGATAGTGAATAGTGAATAGTAGGGTGGGCTCCGCCCACCAGTTACCAATAACCAATTACCAGTTACCAATCAATTATGAGAATTATAACTTTGATTTTAATTTGTTTTGTTGTTTTTTGCGGCTGGCTTGTAGTTGAGTCCGGGATAGATTCCCGCTTACGCGGGAATGACAAAGAAGGTATTGGACAGCCCTGCATTCTTTTGCAGCAAACAACGGCTAACGGAAAGCCGGAGATGGTGGATTTGCTTATCAAAAGCGAAGACCATCAGGAAATGTCTGCTGTTACGACTTTCGAGGCCTATGGGGGTTCTGCCGAGACTATTAAGCTCGGCTCAATCGACCCTGCCAGCGGTTTTATGTACGAGTTGGAATTGAGCACCAAAGGTGCAGCGGTAGGCAAAGCAGCCTTTAGCGGGTTTGATGACCGCGATTATAAAGACCCCAAGCCGTTAGTGATTCTTTCGCCTGTGAAACCGGCTAACGGCGCCGAAGTTCTGTCGATGGCGAACAGGGAGTTTGTATTTGTTCAGGAGGAACTGCAGCTGCAGCTGCAGGACTTGCACTTCAAGAGCTACGGTGTAGAGAAAGACTATGATGGCTCTGAAACGGCCCGGTTCGAAGCAATTATCAAAACGTCAGCCGGTGAGCCGGTTGTAAAACTGCTGAAGACCTATAAGGTCAGCCTCGACAGCTATCTTTTGGATTGCAGCGTAGCGGTTGAAAATCTCGCCGACAGCATGCTAAAGTATCGATTCAATATGGCCGGCCCGACAGGTCTCGGCAGAGAGGCCTTCAGAACCGATATGAGGAAAATTGTAGGCGGTTTTGTCACATCTGGGGGAGAGATAGTTTCGTCCCGAAAAGAAATTCAGGGTCGTTTTCTTAGTAAAAAGCCAGGTTTGAAGGATGCCACGCTCAAATACGAAGAAGCGAAGCGCTCAGGCAGACAAGCACAAATCGAGCAGGCTAAAGAGAACCTGCGGATAGGTCAAAATCTACCTACCCGCTACAGAAGTGCACATTCTTTGTGGGTGGCAGCAACGAACAAATATTTCGCTGCCATATTGATACCCGTGCCGGATGAGGGTAAAGACTACTGTGATTGGGTTGCAGATAAATTAGGGTGGTTTTGTAATCCTGATGGGGACAAAAAAGCCGATAGCGGCGATGAAACGGTCGGATTGGATTTGAAAATTGCCTCGAACACACTGGCTCCGGCTGGGCAGGTGGACAGTGCGAAGATATATAACTTCCAACTGTATGTTGGACCCAAGGATAAAAGTCTCTTCGATAAAAACGAGCTGTATCGCACGATGGGTTTTGTGCAAACGATAGATTTTATGGCCTGTTGTTGTCCAGCGAGCATTATAAGTCCCCTGGCCTTTGGGATACTGGCAATAATGAAATGGATGTACGCCTTCATTCACAACTACGGGGTTGTCATTATCATACTGGTGTTTCTGATGCGTCTTATCATGCATCCGATTACCAAAAGAAGCCAGGTCTCGATGAGCAAAATGGGTACGCTCGCTCCGAAGACCGAGGAGATAAAGAAAAAGTACGCCAATAACAAGGCCGAGATGAATAAACAGATGATGGCCCTTTATAAAAAGCAGGGCGCTTCGCCAATCATTGGCTTTCTGCCGATGATGGTGCAGATGCCCATCTGGATTGCGTTGTGGAGCGCTGTATATTCCAGTATCGACCTGCGTGGAGCTGCGTTTTTGCCGTTTTGGATTACCGACCTTTCGGTACCGGATGCCCTGGTAAGATTTTCAACGATAACTTTGCCCTTATTGAAATGGAATATAGAATCGCTGAATTTGCTGCCTATTTTAATGGGTGTTGCATTCTTTCTGCAGCAGAAACTGATGCCGTCGCAGTCGGCAGCTTCTGCAAATCCGCAGGTTGCTCAGCAGCAAAAAATGATGATGATTATGCTGCCGCTGATGTTCCCGCTGATGTTATACAAGGCGCCGTCGGGGGTGAATCTGTATATTATGGCCAGTACCTTTGCCGGCGTTTTCGAACAGTATGTCATTCGTAAACACATCCGTGAGAAAGAACAGACAGAATCAAAAGGCCTGGTTTCTGTAACATCAAAAACCGGCGGTAAACGCAAAAAGAAAAAGCCCAAACCGTTCTATAAAATTTAAAACTTAAAGCTAAAAGTGCAAAACCAAAGCTCAAAACTTAAAAATTTTATCTGTTGCCTACAAAAAAGTGCAAAGTCATTTTGAGTTTTGATTTATGGTTTTGAGTTTTACGCTTTCAGTTTTTCGTTCCTTATGTATGACCTGAATGATACTATTGTAGCGGTAAGCTCTCCCAATTCTCAGGAGGGTGTGATTATTCGCCTGACCGGTCCCAAGACAGTCGAAATCTGTCAGCAGATTTTCAGCCCGCCAATCTCGTCGTGCGTAATGCGTCCCGTTAGAAACGAGACGTCAATTTCTAACGGGATGCGTGATGCGTATCGCGAGAAAGGAAAAACAACCGACGCAGTACGCAGTACGCAATACGCAATACGAAACAACGGCCTGATTGCTGGAAGTATAGAAGTTGATGACGAGCTGAAGGTTGATGCAAAACTGTATCTGACTTTTGGCCCGCGCTCTTATACCGGCGAGGACGTTGCTGAATTTCACCTTTATACGAACGCTGCTGTTGCTGAGACCTTAATGGGCAAGATGTTTGGCCGAGGCCTCCGAATGGCAGGTCCCGGCGAGTTCACAGCGCGAGCATATCTGGCCAGCAAGGTTGATTTGGCCCAGGCGGAGGCGGTGAACGAAATTGTTGTCAGCTCCAATACGTTTCAATTAGCTGCTGCTGAAAAACTTCTTAGCGGGCGATTGGCCGAAGCTACAGCGAAAATACGGACAGAGCTGATGGATTGCCTTAGCTTAATCGAGGCAGGTCTGGATTTTAGCGGTGAGGATATTGAATTTATAGCTCGGGATGAGGCGGTTGAAAGACTTTCACAGATAAAGACAGAGCTTGAGCATCTGCTTTCGGGCAGTATCAGATATGAATCGGTAGTCGATTTGCCGGCGGTGGGCATCGCAGGAGCGCCCAATGCCGGCAAAAGTGGTCTGCTGAACAGGTTGCTCGGCGAAGAAAGAAGTATCGTCTCGGACAGGCGCAAAACCACCAGGGATGTCCTGACGGGTCTGTTGTCTCTGGAGCACTGCAGATGTGTGCTGTTCGATTGTGCCGGTTTAATAGCTGCGCCGAATAACATTCTTGATGAGCTGGCCCACCAGGCTGCTATCGAAGCGCTGCGAAACAGTACAGTGGTTGTGTTTTGCGTGGACGTGTCGAAAGAGGATTGGTCTGAAGACGTATCAATACGAGAGCTTGTAGAGCCGAAGGTTCTAATAGCGGTTGCAACAAAATCCGACCTGGTCTCAGAAGAGATGTTGGCTAACCGACTTGCCGAGATGAATAAGCTATTTGCATCTGAGTTTTTGCCAACTTCTGCAGTAACCGGCGTTGGTTTTGAACGGTTTCGAAATGCAATTGATAAAAAGCTAATCGAGTTGTCACTGGGTACGGGCAGTGATGGGCTTTCCGAACGAACATCGGTGGTAGCGCTTACAGCTCGACATAAGCAAGCTGTGACGGATGCGATTGAAAATGTAAACGAGGCCATAAACGAATTAAAGACCGGCAATGATGAATTAACCGCTATGATGCTGCGAGCCGCCTACGAGGCGGTTGCCGGTATCGAACAACAACATATAGACGAGCAGATTTTAGACAGGATATTCAGTCGATTCTGTATTGGCAAATAAACCCCGTTACTAGATACCCATCCAGCACCTCGGAGGTGCGGACACGGCCAAGATGGCCGTGCTACTTTGTTATTTGTCTTTTGCCTCGAATTCGGCGTCGATTACATCATCGCCGTCTTTTCTTTTAACCTCGCCTTCGGGTGGCGGAGGTGGTTTTTGCTCAGTTGTGCCCGAAGCTGCTGAAGCGGCCTGCTTTTTAGAGGCCTCTTCGTAGAGCACCTTGCCAAGCTCCTGGCTGGTAGTGCCGAGGTTTTCGATGGCCTTTTTTATCGCGTCGGCATTATCAGTCTTTATAGC